>NZ_JBMOWQ010000304.1:0-4766 GCF_049310485.1 Pseudomonas sp. GZD-209 | reverse complement strand
CATATTATATGGTTAAGTCCTCGATCTATTAGTATTCGTCAGCTCCACATGTCACCATGCTTCCACCTCGAACCTATCAACCTGATCATCTTTCAGGGATCTTACTAGCTTACGCTATGGGAAATCTCATCTTGAGGGGGGCTTCATGCTTAGATGCTTTCAGCACTTATCCCTTCCGCACATAGCTACCCAGCTATGCCCTTGGCAGAACAACTGGTACACCAGCGGTGCGTCCATCCCGGTCCTCTCGTACTAAGGACAGCTCCTCTCAAATTTCCTACGCCCACGACGGATAGGGACCGAACTGTCTCACGACGTTCTGAACCCAGCTCGCGTACCGCTTTAATGGGCGAACAGCCCAACCCTTGGGACCGACTACAGCCCCAGGATGCGATGAGCCGACATCGAGGTGCCAAACCTCCCCGTCGATGTGGACTCTTGGGGGAGATAAGCCTGTTATCCCCGGGGTAGCTTTTATCCGTTGAGCGATGGCCCTTCCATGCGGAACCACCGGATCACTAAGCCCGACTTTCGTCCCTGCTCGACTTGTAGGTCTCGCAGTCAAGCTCCCTTATGCCTTTGCACTCTACGAATGATTTCCAACCATTCTGAGGGAACCTTTGGGCGCCTCCGTTACACTTTAGGAGGCGACCGCCCCAGTCAAACTGCCCACCTGACACTGTCTCCCGGGTCGATAAGACCCGTAGGTTAGAATTTCAATACAGTCAGGGCGGTATCCCACCAGCGCCTCCACCGAAGCTAGCGCTCCGGTTTCAATGGCTCCCGCCTATCCTGTACAAACTGTACCAAAATTCAATATCAGGCTACAGTAAAGCTCCACGGGGTCTTTCCGTCCTGTCGCGGGTAACCTGCATCTTCACAGGTACTATAATTTCACCGAGTCTCTGGTTGAGACAGTGCCCAAATCGTTACACCTTTCGTGCGGGTCGGAACTTACCCGACAAGGAATTTCGCTACCTTAGGACCGTTATAGTTACGGCCGCCGTTTACTGGGGCTTCAGTTCAGAGCTTCGCTTACGCTAACCCCTCTCCTTAACCTTCCAGCACCGGGCAGGTGTCACCCCCTATACTTCGCCTTACGGCTTCGCAGAGAGCTGTGTTTTTGCTAAACAGTCGCTTGGGCCTATTCACTGCGGCTTTCCGTTAAGAAAGCACCCCTTCTCCCGAAGTTACGGGGTCATTTTGCCGAGTTCCTTAACCAGAGTTCTCTCGCACACCTTAGGATTCTCTCCTCGCCTACCTGTGTCGGTTTGCGGTACAGGCACCTTTTATCTCGCTAGAAGCTTTTCTTGGCAGCGGGGAATCAAAGACTTCGCTCCATAAGGAGCTTCCCCATCACAGCTCAGCCTTCACGATAAGCGGATTTGCCTACTTATCAGCCTAACTGCTTGGACGTGCACAACCAATCGCACGCTTCTTCTATCCTTCTGCGTCCCTCCATTGCTCAAACGATAAAGAGGTGGTACAGGAATATCAACCTGTTGTCCATCGCCTACGCCTGTCGGCCTCGGCTTAGGTCCTGACTAACCCTGAGCGGACGAGCCTTCCTCAGGAAACCTTAGGCATTCGGTGGACGGGATTCTCACCCGTCTTTCGCTACTCATACCGGCATTCTCACTTCTAAGCGCTCCACCAGTCCTTCCGGTCTGACTTCACTGCACTTAGAACGCTCCCCTACCACTGATACCATTGGTATCAATTCGCAGCTTCGGTGGTGTATTTAGCCCCGGTACATTTTCGGCGCAGAGTCACTCGACTAGTGAGCTATTACGCACTCTTTAAATGGTGGCTGCTTCTAAGCCAACATCCTAGTTGTCTAAGCAACTCCACATCCTTTTCCACTTAATACACACTTTGGGACCTTAGCTGGCGATCTGGGCTGTTTCCCTCTTGACTACGGATCTTATCACTCGCAGTCTGACTCCTAAGGATAAGTCATTGGCATTCGGAGTTTGACTGAATTCGGTAATCCGATGAGGACCCCTAGTTCAATCAGTGCTCTACCTCCAAGACTCTTACACTTAAGGCTAGCCCTAAAGCTATTTCGGGGAGAACCAGCTATCTCCAGGTTCGATTGGAATTTCTCCGCTACCCACACCTCATCCCCGCACTTTTCAACGTGCGTGGGTTCGGGCCTCCATTCAGTGTTACCTGAACTTCACCCTGGACATGGGTAGATCACCTGGTTTCGGGTCTACGACCACGTACTAAACGCCCTATTCAGACTCGCTTTCGCTGCGGCTCCGCCTCTTCAGCTTAACCTCGCACGGGATCGTAACTCGCCGGTTCATTCTACAAAAGGCACGCCATCACCCATTAACGGGCTCTGACTATTTGTAGGCACACGGTTTCAGGATCTCTTTCACTCCCCTTCCGGGGTGCTTTTCACCTTTCCCTCACGGTACTGGTTCACTATCGATCACTAGGGAGTATTTAGCCTTGGGAGATGGTCCTCCCAGATTCCGACGGAATTTCACGTGTTCCGCCGTACTCAGGATACATTCAAGAGAGAACGAAGTTTCGACTACGGGGTTGTTACCCTCTACGACGGACCTTTCCAGGTCGCTTCGTCTACCTCGTTCCTTTGTAACTCCGTATAGAATGTCCTACAACCCCAAGAGGCAAGCCTCTTGGTTTGGGCTATGTTCCGTTTCGCTCGCCGCTACTCAGGAAATCGCATTTGCTTTCTCTTCCTCCAGGTACTTAGATGTTTCAGTTCCCTGGGTCTGTCTTCCATACCCTATGTATTCAGGTAAGGATACCATACCATTACGTATAGTGGGTTTCCCCATTCGGAAATCTTCGGATCAAAGCTTACTTACAGCTCCCCGAAGCATATCGGCGTTAGTCCCGTCCTTCATCGACTCCTAGTGTCAAGGCATCCACCGTGCGCCCTTTCTAACTTAACCAAACTAAAATTAAAAAATATGAGCTACACTGTTATCTAGTTTTCAAAGAACATACATTTATATATGAGAGATAGTTCTCTCAAAACTGAACAAAACGAAACACGGAAACTTATATTGATGAACAGCGTTCATCAATTCTCCATAGAAAGGAGGTGATCCAGCCGCACCTTCCGATACGGCTACCTTGTTACGACTTCACCCCAATCATCTGTCCCACCTTAGGCGGCTGGCTCCAAAAAGGTTACCCCACCGACTTCGGGTGTTACAAACTCTCGTGGTGTGACGGGCGGTGTGTACAAGGCCCGGGAACGTATTCACCGCGGCATGCTGATCCGCGATTACTAGCGATTCCAGCTTCATGTAGGCGAGTTGCAGCCTACAATCCGAACTGAGAACGGTTTTATGAGATTAGCTCCACCTCGCGGTCTTGCAGCTCTTTGTACCGTCCATTGTAGCACGTGTGTAGCCCAGGTCATAAGGGGCATGATGATTTGACGTCATCCCCACCTTCCTCCGGTTTGTCACCGGCAGTCACCTTAGAGTGCCCAACTTAATGATGGCAACTAAGATCAAGGGTTGCGCTCGTTGCGGGACTTAACCCAACATCTCACGACACGAGCTGACGACAACCATGCACCACCTGTCACTCTGCTCCCGAAGGAGAAGCCCTATCTCTAGGGTTTTCAGAGGATGTCAAGACCTGGTAAGGTTCTTCGCGTTGCTTCGAATTAAACCACATGCTCCACCGCTTGTGCGGGCCCCCGTCAATTCCTTTGAGTTTCAGCCTTGCGGCCGTACTCCCCAGGCGGAGTGCTTAATGCGTTAACTTCAGCACTAAAGGGCGGAAACCCTCTAACACTTAGCACTCATCGTTTACGGCGTGGACTACCAGGGTATCTAATCCTGTTTGCTCCCCACGCTTTCGCGCCTCAGTGTCAGTTACAGACCAGAAAGTCGCCTTCGCCACTGGTGTTCCTCCATATCTCTACGCATTTCACCGCTACACATGGAATTCCACTTTCCTCTTCTGCACTCAAGTCTCCCAGTTTCCAATGACCCTCCACGGTTGAGCCGTGGGCTTTCACATCAGACTTAAGAAACCACCTGCGCGCGCTTTACGCCCAATAATTCCGGATAACGCTTGCCACCTACGTATTACCGCGGCTGCTGGCACGTAGTTAGCCGTGGCTTTCTGGTTAGGTACCGTCAAGGTGCCAGCTTATTCAACTAGCACTTGTTCTTCCCTAACAACAGAGTTTTACGACCCGAAAGCCTTCATCACTCACGCGGCGTTGCTCCGTCAGACTTTCGTCCATTGCGGAAGATTCCCTACTGCTGCCTCCCGTAGGAGTCTGGGCCGTGTCTCAGTCCCAGTGTGGCCGATCACCCTCTCAGGTCGGCTACGCATCGTTGCCTTGGTGAGCCGTTACCTCACCAACTAGCTAATGCGACGCGGGTCCATCCATAAGTGACAGCCGAAGCCGCCTTTCAATTTCGAACCATGCAGTTCAAAATGTTATCCGGTATTAGCCCCGGTTTCCCGGAGTTATCCCAGTCTTATGGGCAGGTTACCCACGTGTTACTCACCCGTCCGCCGCTAACTTCTTGAGAGCAAGCTCTCAATCCATTCGCTCGACTTGCATGTATTAGGCACGCCGCCAGCGTTCATCCTGAGCCAGGATCAAACTCTCCAATAAAGTTAGTTTGTCTAGCATCTAAAAATAAAAATTGACGTTTCACGTTGTTTGTTTCGTTCAGTTTTCAAAGAACTAATGGTGGAGCCTAGCGGGATCGAACCGCTGACCTCCTGCGTGCAAGGCAGGCGCTCTCCCAGCT
>NZ_JBMOWQ010000303.1:0-6464 GCF_049310485.1 Pseudomonas sp. GZD-209 | reverse complement strand
CCCCGCGATGGATTTCATCCCAATCGCTGCGGTTCGGCGTTCTGTCGGGCCGGCAGCACCCGGATGCTCCGGCCGTGGGTAATCGAGAACGAAGCGGACGATGACATTCGGCGCTGCCGGCCTGGCCGAGCGCCGAACCGCAGCGATTGGGCCTAGCCTCTCTTCTATATAAGGAAGTGATGAACGCGGTTACACCCGCCTTCATCTTTAATCCTCCTTTAATCACTGTATCCTTCACTCCCGAGTGTCGAGGGGCTTTGCCCTGTCCGGCGCTCGGGCAGAGGTGTTTTTCACCTGCCGCCGTTGAACCGAATCCGACACGCTCGGTCCTAGGTCATCAATGGATAGCCGCGCTCACCGTTCCTCGACGCAGTCACAGGTCCACTCCAGCGTGTAGACTTGGCGCCCCTCGGGCAGCCAGCGCTGCCACTCTCCATCGAAGGAATCGGCAATGAACGAACTCTCATCGCGCCTGAACCGCGAACGGCGCTTTCTGGTGCTCCTTGGCCTGATCTGCCTGGCGCTGATCGGCGGTGCCCTGTACATGCAGGTGGTGCTGGGCGAAGCGCCATGCCCGCTGTGCATCCTGCAACGCTACGCTTTGCTGTTCATCGCGATCTTCGCCTTCATCGCCGCGGCCATGCCCGGGCGTAAAAGCCTGACCCTGTTCGAGGCACTGGTGGTGCTGAGCGCCATCGGTGGCATCGTTGCAGCCGGTAACCATGTGTATATACTCGCCAACCCGATGGTCAGCTGCGGCATCGACACCTTGCAGCCGATCGTCGATGACCTGCCGCTGGCCAAGCTCTGGCCCCTGGCCTTCCAGGTCGACGGCTTCTGCTCGACGCCGTACCCACCGATTCTCGGTCTGTCGCTTGCCCAGTGGGCCCTGTTGGCGTTCGTGCTGACGGCCATCCTGGTGCCGCTGGGGATCTACCGTAACCGTCGCCACGAACGCACCGTTCGTTAGACCAAAGTCCTTGTTTGACCCAGGTCTATTGCGCGACGAGATAAGTAGGAAATCAGCCCCCAGGCTTGCTCTGGATCAACCCTCAGGCCTTGCGCTGCAAGGGTTTCAGGGCTACTGCGCAGGGTGCGACAAACTGTCGCGAAGTTGATTTTTGGGGTGCTATTGTTGCAGATTCTGTAAAGGACTGTTGCTCAATAAGTCATAGTCAATGGGGGGCGACCTATCTACAATCGCCCCCAATTTCCGTTCGGCACTGCTTGCGAGTCGCAGGATTGAAGGAAGCCGCAGCGCTTTCTTATTGCTGACTTCGTCAAGTTTCGCCCAACGGCGATCCGGGCGGACACCCCTCCGCGTTTTCCCGCACCAAATGGACTTGGTCTGAAGTACAGGCCGTTTGCCTACGAAACCATAAAGCACCGTATACGCGCTCGCGCCCAGGTCCAGCAGTCGGACCCCAGGCAGGGGCGAATTCGGGCTCGAATTGCTAACGCTTGGCAGGACGAAGTGTTGGCTACCAAAACACAAATTGCATTGAAGCAAGCTGATCTAGAGGTCGTGAGATGAGTAAAAAGCGTTACCCCAGACTGTTTGGCATATTGCCCTTTTTAGGCATGCTTTTACTCAGTGGGTGCAACTGGACCCTGCTCGACCCGAAGGGCCAGGTAGGCATTGAGCAGAAGAACCTGATCCTGATCGCCACCGGCTTGATGCTGCTGGTGGTTATTCCCGTGATCATCATGACGCTGGCGTTCGCCTGGAAGTACCGTGCTTCCAACAAGTCCGCCACCTACACCCCCGACTGGTCGCACTCGACCAAGATCGAGGCCGCGGTGTGGATCATCCCGATCCTGATCATCATCGCCCTGGGTTATGTCACCTACCACTCCACCCACAAGCTGGACCCGTACCGTCCACTGGATTCCGATGTGAAGCCGGTGCAGATCGACGTGGTCGCGCTGGACTGGAAATGGCTGTTCATCTACCCGGAACAAGGCATTGCCACGGTCAACAAGATCGTCTTCCCGGCCAATACCCCGGTCAACTTCCGTGTCACCTCGGACGCCGTGATGAACTCGTTCTTCATCCCGGGCCTGGGCGGCCAGATCTACGCCATGGCTGGCATGACCACCAAACTGCACCTGATCGCCAACGAGAACGGTGAGTTTGACGGTATCAGCGCCAACTACAGCGGCGCCGGTTTCACCGGTATGAAATTCAAGGCAACCGCCACTTCGCAAGCTGACTTCGATGCTTGGGTCGCTGAAGTGAAGGCCTCGCCGAAGAAGCTGGACAAGGCCGAATACGAAGCCTTGGCCAAACCAAGCGAGTACAACCCAGTCGCGCTGTACAGCGAGGCTCCGGCTGACCAGTTCCAGCGCATCGTCGACAAGTACGAAGGCATGAACCGCGGCAAGCCGGTCCACGAAGAAGCAGGCAGCAAAGACCTGGCCACCACCAAGGGTGTGGAATCGAGTATGCAACCAGCTGCCGGTGCAGAGGAGTAAGAGATGTTCGGTAAATTAACTCTGGAGGCGATACCGTATCACGAGCCGATAGTCATGGTGACGCTTGCCATGATCGCGCTCGGTGGTATCGCTGTCGTTGGTGCCATCACCTATTTCCGCAAGTGGACCTACTTGTGGACCGAGTGGCTGACCACGGTCGACCACAAGAAAATCGGCGTGATGTACATCATCGTCGCTATGGTCATGCTGCTGCGCGGCTTCGCCGACGCCATCATGATGCGTACCCAGCTGGCTGCCGCTACCGGTGGCTCCGAAGGCTACCTGCCGCCTGAACACTATGACCAGATCTTCACCGCCCACGGTGTGATCATGATCATCTTCATGGCGATGCCGTTCTTCACCGGCCTGATGAACCTCGCGGTTCCTCTGCAGATCGGTGCACGTGACGTTGCCTTCCCGTTCCTGAACTCCCTGAGCTTCTACCTGCTGCTGGCAGGCGTGCTGCTGGTCAACATCTCGCTGGGCGTTGGTGAATTCGCCAAGACCGGCTGGGTTGCCTATCCGCCGCTCGCGGGCATTCAGTACAGCCCTGGGGTGGGTGTCGACTACTACATCTGGGCGCTACAGCTCTCAGGCTTGGGTACGACACTGACCGGCGTGAACTTCCTCGTCACCGTGATGAAGATGCGCGCACCTGGCATGAAGCTGATGGACATGCCGATCTTCACCTGGACCTGCACCTGGGCCAACGTGCTGATCGTCGCTTCGTTCCCGATCCTGACCGCCGCACTCGCCCTGCTGACTGTTGACCGTTATCTGGACTTCCACATTTTCACCAACGAGCTTGGTGGGAACCCGATGATGTACGTCAACCTGTTCTGGGCCTGGGGTCACCCTGAGGTTTACATCCTGATCCTGCCGGCCTTCGGCGTGTTCTCGGAAGTGACTTCGACGTTCTCCGGCAAACGCCTGTTCGGCCACCACTCGATGATCTACGCATCGGGCGCCATCGCCATCCTCGGCTTTGCGGTCTGGCTGCACCACTTCTTCACCATGGGTGCCGGCGCCAGCGTCAACACCTTCTTCGGCCTGGCGACGATGCTGATCTCCATTCCGACTGGTGTGAAGCTGTTCAACTGGCTGTTCACCATGTACCAAGGCCGTGTGCGCTTCACCGCACCGATGCTCTGGACCCTGGGCTTCATGGTCACCTTCTCCATCGGTGGCATGACCGGCGTACTGCTGGCCGTTCCAGGTGCTGACTTCGTCCTGCACAACAGCCTGTTCGTTATCGCTCACTTCCACAACGTGATCATCGGTGGCGCGGTATTCGGCTACATCGCCGGTTTCGCCTTCTGGTTCCCGAAAGCCTTCGGCTTCACCCTGAACGAGAAGTGGGGCAAAGCTGCCTTCTGGTTCTGGCTGTCGGGCTTCTACGTTGCGTTCATGCCGCTGTACGCCCTGGGCTTCATGGGCATGACCCGTCGTCTGAACCACTCCGACAACCCACTGTGGGAACCCTACCTGTACGTAGCCGTTGTCGGCGCCGTGCTGATCCTGTTCGGTATCGCTTGCCAGCTGATCCAGATCTTCGTATCGGTTCGCGACCGCAAAGACAACATGGACGTCACTGGCGACCCATGGGGCGGCCGTACCATCGAATGGTCCACTTCGTCGCCACCTCCGTTCTACAACTTCGCTCACATGCCTGAGAAAGTTGGCCTGGACGCCTGGCACGAAGCCAAGGAAGCCGGCGTTGCGTACAAGGTTCCGGCCAAGTACGAAGCGATCCACATGCCGAGCAACACGTCCACCGGTCTGTTCATGGGTCTGTTCCTGACCGTGTTCGGCTTCGCCTTCATCTGGCACATCTGGTGGCTGGTGGGTGCGAGCCTGGTTGCGACCATCGCGGTCTTCGTTCGCCACGCTGCACGTGACGACCAGGGCTACATGGTTCCGGCCGAAGAAGTGGCGCGCATCGAAGGCGAGCGCATGAAGGCGCTGGCCAAGGCTGGTGTACTGCCTGCCGGCGGCGCACGTGTCGAATCGTTTGAACGGGTGTAATCAATGTCCAGTCAAGTAATCCACGGTGCTGCTCATGGTCACGACCATGGGCACGACGAGCACCACCACGACTCGGGCCAGATGACCGTCCTCGGTTTCTGGCTGTACCTGATGACCGACTGCATCCTGTTTGCGTCGCTCTTCGCCACCTACGCGGTGCTGTCCGGCGGTTTCGCCGGCGGCCCGTCGGGTCACGACATCTTCCAGCTCGACTTCGTGCTGGTTGAAACCGCGTTCCTGCTGCTGTCCTCGATCACCTTCGGCTTCGCCATGCTGAAGATGTTCGACGGCAAGAAAGCAGGTGTACTGGGCTGGTTGGCTGTGACCTTCCTGTTCGGTGCTGGCTTCATCGCGATGGAAATCTACGAGTTCCATCACCTGATCGCTGAGGGCTACGGCCCGCAGCGCAGCGGCTTCCTGTCGGCGTTCTTCGCGCTGGTCGGTACCCACGGTCTGCACGTGACCGCCGGTCTGATCTGGATGGCGATCATGATGTACCAGATCAACAAGCACGGCATCACGCCGACCGCCAAGACCCGCATGAGCTGCCTGAGCCTGTTCTGGCACTTCCTCGACGTGGTCTGGATCTGCGTATTCACCGTCGTCTACCTGCTGGGGGTTCTGTAATGGCTAACGCACACGACACTCATCACGAAGGCAGCCACGGCAGCGTGAAGTCCTACATGATCGGCTTCGTACTGTCGATCATCCTGACCGCGATCCCGTTCGGCCTGGTGATGTACCCAAGCCTGCCGAAGAACCTGACCGTCCTGATCGTGGTGGCCATGGCCGTCATCCAGGTGGTAGTGCACCTCGTGTACTTCCTGCACATGGACCGCTCGAAAGAGCAGCGTTCCAACGTGTCGACGTTCCTGTTCACCGTTCTGGTAATTGCACTGCTGGTCGGCCTGTCGCTGTGGATCATGTTCAGCATCCACTTCGAAATGATGGCCAAGTGAGGTAAGACTGCATGTCCGTGAAGCACTTTATCCAAATCACCAAACCGGGGATCATTTTCGGTAACGTGCTTTCCGTGGCAGGCGGGTTCTTCCTTGCCGCGAAGGGCCATGTGGACTTCGCCCTGTTCCTGGCAGTGGTGATCGGTACCTCCCTGGTGGTCGCGTCCGGATGCGTGTTCAACAACTGCATCGACCGTGACATCGACCACAAGATGGAGCGCACCAAGAACCGCGTCATGGTGCAGGGCGGCATGTCGCTGCCCCTCGCGCTGATCTACGCCACCCTGCTCGGGGTGGCTGGTTTCAGCCTGTTGTATGTGCAGGCCAACCCGCTGTCGGCGTTCTGCGCCCTGGTTGGCTTCGTGGTCTACGTCGGTTTCTACAGCCTCTGGCTGAAGCGCAAATCGGTGCACGGCACCCTGGTCGGCAGCCTGTCCGGTGCCATGCCTCCGGTGATCGGCTACTGCGCCGTGAGCAACAGCTTCGACCTCGCTGCAGTGACCCTGCTGGTGATGTTCAGCCTGTGGCAGATGCCGCACAGCTTCGCCATCGCCATCTTCCGCTTCAAGGACTACAGCGCCGCCAACATCCCGGTCCTGCCGGTGGCGCGCGGTATCCTCGCGGCGAAGAAGCAGATTGTGCTGTATGTGCTGGCCTTCGTGCTCGCCACCCTGATGCTCACCCTGGGCGGCTATGCCGGCCTGGGTTACCTCGCCGTGGCAGCCGCCATGGGCCTGTACTGGCTGTACATGGCCTGGGGCGGCTACAAGGCCGAGGACGACAGCAAGTGGGCGCGCAAGGTCTTCGGCTTCTCCATCCTCACCGTCACCGCCCTGAGCGTGATGATGGGTGTGGACAGCCAGACCGCAGCCGATGTGCTGATGACCTACGCACGCTGATACAGCGGGCTGTTACCCGAAAAACCCCGGCCTTTGCGCCGGGGTTTTTTTATGCCTGTTTTTCCTGGGCCGGCCTCTTCGCGGGTAAACCCGCTCCCGCAGGAAC
>NZ_JBMOWQ010000302.1:0-7331 GCF_049310485.1 Pseudomonas sp. GZD-209 | reverse complement strand
GCTCGGTATTGAACCAGGCGTGGGAGCGGGCTTGCCCCGCGATGACGTTTACGCCACCTCTGCCGTGGTCTCGTAATCGAACACCAACTCACCATCGCGCAGATCGATGTGCACCACACCGCCATGCTCGGCCAGCTCGCCAAACAGGATCTCTTCGGCCAGCGGCCGCTTGATCTTGTCCTGGATCAGCCGCGCCATAGGCCGCGCGCCCATCTGCACGTCGTAGCCCGAGGCCGCCAGCCAGCCGCGTGCGGCATCGGTGACCTCCAGCAGCACGCGCTTGTCCTCGAGCTGCGCCTGCAACTCGATGAGGAACTTGTCGACGATGCTCTTGATGGTCTCGTGGGAGAGACGACCGAACTGGATGATGGTGTCCAGGCGGTTGCGGAACTCCGGCGTGAAGCTCTTGCGAATGACCTCCATCGCGTCGGACGAGTGATCCTGATGGGTGAAACCGATCGAGGCCCGCGCGGCGGTTTCGGCACCGGCGTTGGTGGTCATGATCAGGATCACGTTGCGGAAGTCCGCCTTGCGCCCGTTGTTGTCGGTCAGGGTGCCGTGGTCCATCACCTGCAGCAGCAGGTTGAAGACTTCCGGGTGAGCCTTCTCGATTTCGTCGAGCAGCAGCACGCAGTGCGGTTGCTTGGTGATCGCCTCGGTCAGCAGGCCACCCTGGTCGAAACCGACATAGCCGGGTGGCGCACCGATCAGGCGCGACACGGTATGCCGCTCCATGTACTCGGACATATCGAAGCGCACCAGCTCTACACCCAGCGCCTTGGCCAGCTGGCGGGCGGCTTCGGTCTTGCCCACGCCAGTGGGGCCGGCGAACAGGAACGAGCCGACTGGCTTGTCCGGTGCTTTCAGGCCCGCTCGCGACAGCTTGATCGCCGTGGCCAGCGAATCAATGGCCGGATCCTGACCAAATACGGTCAGCTTCAGATCACGCTCCAGATTGCGCAGCAGCTCTTTGTCGGAACTGGTGACGTGCTTCGGCGGAATCCGCGCGATCTTGGCAACGATGTCCTCGACCTGCGGCACCTCGATACGCTTGACCCGGCTGGCTTCCGGCTGCAGGCGCTGGTAGGCACCCGCCTCGTCGATCACGTCGATGGCCTTGTCCGGCATGTGCCGGTCATTGATGTAGCGCGAAGCCAGCTCTGCAGCTGCACGCAACGCCTCATCGCTGTACTCGATGTTGTGATGGCTCTCGAAACGCCCCTTCAAGCCGCGCAGGATGCCAACGGTGTCTTCCACCGAAGGCTCGGTGACATCGACCTTCTGGAAACGCCGCGCCAGGGCGCGGTCCTTCTCGAAGATGCCACGAAACTCCTGGAAGGTGGTCGAGCCGATGCAGCGGATATCACCCGAAGACAGCAATGGCTTGAGCAGGTTGGAGGCATCCATCACCCCGCCGGAGGCTGCACCGGCACCGATGATGGTGTGGATCTCGTCGATGAACAGAATGGCCTGCGGACGCTTTTTCAGCTCACCGAGCAGCGCCTTGAAGCGCTTTTCGAAGTCGCCGCGGTACTTGGTACCGGCCAGCAGCGCACCCAGGTCGAGCGAATAGACCACGCTCTGGGCCAGCAGGTCGGGCACCTGGCCATCGACGATGCGCTTGGCCAGGCCTTCGGCGATGGCGGTCTTGCCCACCCCGGCCTCGCCGACCAGCAGCGGGTTGTTCTTGCGCCGACGGGCGAGGATCTGCGCAACGCGCTCGACCTCCTGCTCGCGCCCCACCAGCGGATCGATACGCCCGGCACGGGCCAGTTCGTTCAGGTTGCTGGCATAGGCGTCCAACGGATTGCTGGAAGAGGAGGTTTCGCCACCCTCCTCGTCCTGCATGTCCTGGTCGTTGTCGGTGTGCGATCCATGGCCCGGCACCTTGCTGATGCCATGGGCGATGTAGTTGACCACATCGATGCGCGCCACGCTCTGCTGCTTGAGCAGGAACACCGCCTGGCTTTCCTGTTCGCTGAAGATCGCCACCAGCACGTTGGCACCGGTCACTTCGCGCTTGCCGGAACTTTGCACATGGAACACGGCACGCTGCAGCACCCGCTGGAAGCCCAGCGTCGGTTGCGTTTCACGGTCCTCGTCATGCACGGGGATCAGCGGCGTGGTCGAATCGATGAACTCCTGCAGGTCATGCTTGAGCTTGTCGAGATTGGCGCCACAGGCGCGCAGAACGGTCGCGGCAGCCTCATTGTCAAGGAGTGCCAGCAGCAGATGTTCGACGGTCATGAACTCATGACGCTTCGAACGAGCCTCCTTGAAGGCCAGATTGAGGGTGACTTCGAGCTCGCGGTTTAACATAGCTTCACCTCATACCCAAGTGGTCGGCGATTAACCGTCCTTCTCGATTTCACAGAGTAGCGGATGCTGGCTTTCCCTGGCGTATTGGTTGACCTGCATGGCCTTTGTTTCGGCGATGTCCCGGGTAAACAATCCGCACACTGCCCGCCCTTCGGTATGGACGGCCAGCATGATCTTGGTCGCCAGCTCGCGGTTCAGATTGAAGAACGTCTCGAGCACTTCGACGACGAAATCCATTGGTGTGTAGTCATCATTGAACAAAACCACCTTGTACATCGGTGGCGCCTGCAGGATAGGTTTGGCCTCCTGCACCGCAAGGCCGGCACCTTCATCCTCATGCCCGTCCTCATGGGACTGCGGGCGGTCCTGATTGAATGTTAGTCGAATCTCACTGGGTACATGCATGGAAAGAATTTCATCATGATCGACAGGTTAAGGTTGTGAGTTGACCGCACAGGCCCCTGTCGGCGCGGGCGCCGGCTGACCTTGACTATCGGCAAAACGGTGTTACAACCAATAAGAACCCACCGTGGTCGATAAAGATCCGCGCAGTCAACCAGATTTTTCGCAAGGTTCGTATGCGGATGACGTGGATGATACTCCAGTGATGGAGTCCTTTGCAGAGGGACATAGGGATGGCAAGCGGTAAAGTCAAGTGGTTCAACAATGCCAAGGGCTACGGATTCATCAATGAGGACGGCAAGACCGATGATCTGTTCGCCCATTACTCCGCCATTCAGATGGATGGGTACAAGACACTGAAGGCCGGGCAAACCGTTTCCTTCGACATCATCCAGGGCCCCAAGGGCCTGCATGCGGTGAACATAGCCAACGCCACCGCCAGCAGTGCAGGCACCAGCACAGGCAATGCCGCCCCGGCCGTCCCGCTCCAAGCCTGACCCCTGCTTACTGCCGGTATACGAAAAAACCGGCCGCTTCTTTATAAAGAGGCGGCCGGTTTTTTTGCCCGCCTTACATGTGCTTGATCATTGCCTCGCCAAAACCGGAGCTGCCGACCAGCGTCGCACCATCCATCAGGCGCTCGAAGTCATAGGTCACCGTCTTGGCCGCAATCGCCCCGTTGGTGCCCTTGATGATCAGGTCGGCGGCCTCGGTCCAGCCCATGTGCCGCAGCATCATTTCGGCAGACAGGATCACCGACCCCGGGTTGACCTGGTCCTTCCCGGCATACTTGGGCGCGGTGCCGTGGGTTGCCTCGAACATGGCCACGGTATCCGACAGGTTGGCCCCCGGCGCAATGCCGATGCCGCCCACCTCCGCCGCCAGCGCGTCGGACAGGTAGTCACCATTGAGGTTGAGCGTGGCGATCACGTCGTATTCGGCCGGGCGCAGCAGGATCTGCTGGAGCATGGCATCGGCGATGGCGTCCTTGACGATCACTTCACGGCCGCTCTTCGGGTTCTTGAACTTCATCCACGGGCCGCCGTCCAGCAGCTCGGCGCCGAACTCGTCACGGGCCACTTCATAGCCCCAATCCTTGAACGCACCTTCGGTGAACTTCATGATGTTGCCCTTGTGCACCAAGGTCAGCGACTTGCGATCGTTGTCCACCACATACTGCAGGGCCTTGCGCACCAGGCGCTTGGTGCCCTCCCTGGAAACCGGCTTGACGCCGATGCCGCAGTCCTGGTCGAAACGGATCTTGGTAACGCCCATTTCCTCCTTGAGGAACTTGATCACCTTGTTCGCCTCGGGCGAGCCGGCCTTCCACTCGATACCGGCGTAGATGTCCTCGGAGTTCTCGCGGAAGATCACCATGTCGACGTCACCCGGCTTCTTCACAGGGCTGGGCACCCCCTGGAACCACACCACAGGCCGCAGGCACACGTAAAGGTCGAGCTGCTGACGCAACGCCACGTTGAGCGAGCGAATACCGCCACCGACCGGCGTGGTCAGCGGCCCCTTGATCGACACCACATAGTCTTTCACCGCATCCAGGGTTTCCTGGGGCAGCCAGGTGTCCTGGTCATACACTTGCGTAGCCTTCTCGCCGGCATACACCTCCATCCAGGCGATCTTGCGCTTGCCGCCGTAGGCCTTCTGCACGGCTGCATCCACCACCTTGATCATCACCGGCGAAACGTCCACGCCGATACCGTCGCCTTCGATGTAGGGGATGATGGGGTTGTCGGGAACATTGAGCGAATGGTCTGCATTGACGGTGATCTTGCTGCCGTCAGTCGGAACCTTGATTTTCTGGTATCCCATGCTGCACTACTCCGCTTTTCGCTGGTGTGATTGAAAAACGCGCGATGCACTGAGCCTAAACCACATCCGCCGACCTGCAAGCCGGCCTCTGCCGCTGCGACATCGCGCCACATTGCCCCTACGTCTTTGGTCTTATAAATGGCGCGATCGCACTTGACCTTGCTGAATCGACCAAAGGGTTTGATATACTGCGCCGCGACCGCAGGGTCATCGGGGCGAATCCCAGGAAAATGCGGACCGCCCTTGGCCATGAATGGCCACGAAGCCTGGGTTGTTACCGCACCCCAGCACTTGACGCTCGACTGATGCATCCACCATCACCGCTCGCAGCCTCTCGACTTTCCGCTCATGGCGACGCCAGGGCGAAGCGCCTACCCTGCGCACCTCGAGACTCGAGTACGCTCAGCACATAGAGAGTTAACCCGCATGCCCACCCGTTCCAAGATCATCTACACCTTCACCGACGAAGCCCCCGCCCTCGCCACCTATTCGCTGCTGCCGATCGTCGAAGCGTTCACCGCTTGCGCCGACATCGCCGTCGAAACCCGCGACATCTCCCTGGCCGGCCGCATCCTCGCGGCGTTCCCGGAGCAACTGGGCGCCCAGAAGCAGGTAGCCGATCACCTGGCGGAACTGGGCCAGCTGGCCACCACCCCTGAAGCCAACATCATCAAGCTGCCGAACATCTCCGCTTCGGTTCCGCAGCTCAAGGCCGCCATCAAGGAACTGCAAGCCAAGGGCTTCAACATTCCTGACTACGCCGACGAGCCGGCCAGCGCCGAAGAGAAAGAGTCCCGCGCCCGCTACGACCGCATCAAAGGTTCGGCTGTGAACCCGGTGCTGCGCGAAGGCAACTCCGACCGCCGCGCGCCGCTGTCGGTCAAGAACTACGCCCGCAAGCACCCGCACAAGATGGGCGCCTGGGCCGCCGACTCCAAGTCGCACGTTGCCCACATGACCCAGGGCGACTTCTACGGCAGCGAGAAAGCCGCACTGATCGAGGCTGACGACAGCCTGCGCATCGAGCTGGTCGCTAAAGACGGCAGCACCACCGTCCTGAAAGAAAAGACCGCGGTCAAAGCCGCCGAAGTCATCGACTGCGCCACCATGAGCCGCAAAGCGCTCAAGGCCTTCATCGCCGAGCAGATCGCCGATGCCAAGGCCTCCGGCGTGCTGCTGTCGGTGCACCTGAAAGCCACCATGATGAAGGTCTCCGACCCGATCATGTTCGGCGTGATCGTCGAAGAGTTCTACGGCGACGTGCTCAACAAGCACGCCGCAGCCCTGGCCGAAGTGGGCTTCAACGCCAACAACGGTATCGGCGACCTGTACGCCCGCATCAAGGACCTGCCAGCTGACAAGCAGGCCGAGATCGAAGCCGACATCCAGGCCCTGTACGCCGTTCGCCCGGCCCTGGCCATGGTCAACTCGGACAAAGGCATCACCAACCTGCACGTACCAAGCGACGTCATCGTCGACGCCTCGATGCCAGCGATGATCCGCGACTCGGGCAAGATGTGGAACACCGCCGGCGAGCTGCAAGACGCCAAGGCCGTGATCCCGGACCGCTGCTACGCCGGCATCTACCAGGCCACCATCGAAGACTGCAAAGTCAACGGCGCCTTCGACCCGACCACCATGGGCAGCGTACCGAACGTTGGCCTGATGGCGCAGAAAGCCGAAGAATACGGCTCCCACGACAAGACCTTCCAGATCAAGGCCGACGGCGTCGTGCGCGTGGTCGACGGCAAGGGCCAGGTCGTTCTGCAACAGGACGTCGAAGCCGGTGACATCTTCCGCATGTGCCAGACCAAGGACGCGCCGATCCAGGACTGGGTCAAGCTGGCCGTCAACCGCGCTCGCCTGAGCAACACCCCGGCGGTGTTCTGGCTGGACCCGGCCCGCGCCCACGACGGCGTGATGATCGAGAAGGTACAGGCGTACCTGAAGGATCACGACACCACTGGCCTGGACATCCGCGTCCTGGCCCCGGTCGACGCCATCAAGTTCTCCCTGGCCCGCATCCGCGAAGGCAAGGACACCATCTCGGTGACCGGCAACGTGCTGCGCGACTACCTGACCGACCTGTTCCCGATCATGGAGCTGGGCACCAGCGCCAAGATGCTGTCGATCGTCCCGCTGATGAACGGCGGTGGCCTGTTCGAAACCGGCGCCGGCGGTTCGGCACCGAAGCACGTGCAGCAGCTGGTCGAAGAGAACTTCCTGCGTTGGGACTCGCTGGGTGAATTCCTGGCCCTGGCCGCTTCCCTGGAGCACCTGGGCGATACCTACGCCAACCCGCGCGCCAAGGTCCTGGCCAACACCCTGGACCAGGCCACCGGCAAGTTCCTCGACACCAACAAGTCGCCTTCGCGCAAGGTCGGCGGTATCGACAACCGTGGCAGCCACTTCTACCTGACCCTGTACTGGGCAGAAGCCCTGGCCGCCCAGAGCGACGACGCCGCCCTGCAGGCGCGCTTCGCCCCGCTGGCAAAAACCCTGGCCGAGAACGAAGCGACCATCGTCGCCGAGCTCAACGCCGTTCAGGGCAAGCCGGCCGACATCGGTGGCTACTACGCCCCGGATGCCGAGCTGACCGCCAAGGTGATGCGCCCAAGCCAGACCCTGAACAGCGCCATTGCCGCCCTGTAAGGTTCGCTTGACGTAACAGCACAAACCCCGGCCACGCACCGGGGTTTGTGCTTTTCAAGGCCGCGCAAATCCCGTGGGAGCGGGCTTGCCCCGCGATTGCGTCCGCTCAGGTACATTGCAATCGCGGGGCA
>NZ_JBMOWQ010000301.1:0-3960 GCF_049310485.1 Pseudomonas sp. GZD-209 | reverse complement strand
CCCGCGATAGGGCCCGACCAGGCAGTGATGTTGCCTGGTCGGACGCTATCGCGGGGCAAGCCCGCTCCCACGAAACCCTTCCCTGCTACTGGTGTATTGCCTTCACGGCCTGCGTTCGAAGTTCTTCGCCGCCGCCGCCGCCAGGTCCGGTGGCAGGAAGTCCTTGTCCGGGTTGTAGTCGGCCTTCAGGTACCGCCCCAGGTCCTGCAGATCCTGCGGGCTCAATGTCCCCGCCGCCTGCTTCAGGCGCAGGTTGTCGAGGATGTAGTCATAGCGGCTGTTGTTGTAGTCGCGCACCGAGGTGTACAGCTGGCGTTGCGCATCCAGCACGTCGACGATGTTGCGGGTACCCACCTGGTAGCCGATTTCGGTGGCTTCCAGCGCACTCTGGTTGGAGATGATCGACTGCTTGCGCGCCTGCACCTGTTCCACGTCGGTGTTCACCGCGCGGTGCAGGTTGCGGGTGTTCTCCACCACCTGGCGGCGCAGGCTCTCGCGCTGCTGCTCGCTCTGGCTCAGGCGCTGGTAGGCCTCGCGCACCTGCGAGCTGGTCAGCCCGCCGCTGTAGATCGGAATGTTCAACTGCAGGCCGACGCTGGTCTGCTCCACATCGCCGCCGTAACGGATGCCGTTCTGCGAGGGGTTGGTGAAGCCGAGGCTGTCGTTGTCGCCCTTCTGGTACTTGGCCACCGCATCGAGGGTCGGCGCGTGGCCGGCCTTGCGCTGGCGCAGGGTCTCTTCGGCGGCATCGACCGCGTGGTTGGTGGCCAGCAGGTTGAGGTTCTGGCGCCCGGCGGTTTCGACCCAGGCCTTGGCGTCGTTGGGGATCGGCACCTGGATCGGCAGGGTGTGGACCACGCCCTGGATCGAGCTGTACTGGCGGTTGGTCAGGGTGATCAGCGCCTCGAAGGCGTCCTGCACCTGGCGCTCGGCGATGATCCGGTTGGCCCGGGCGGTGTCGTAGCTGGCCTGGGATTGCAACACGTCGGTCTTGTCCGACAGGCCGACGTCGAAACGCTCGTTGGACTGGTCCAGCTGGCGCTTGAACGCGGCTTCCTCGGCTTTGGTCGAGGCCAGGTTGTCCTGGGCGCGCAGCACGCTGAAGTAGTTCTCGGCAGTCTGCAGGATCAGGTTCTGCTCGGTGGCCGACAGCTCCAGCGCGGCCTGCTCGTTGACGGCCTCCGCGGCTTGCAGCTGGAACCAGCGGTCGGCGCGGAAGATCGGCTGGGCCAGGGTGGCGCTCCAGGAATTGCCGCTGCGGTTGGAGGTGATCGACGGGTCGTCGATCTTGGTGCGGGTGTTCATCATTTCGGCACCGGCCGACAGGTTGGGCAGCAGGCCGGCGCGGGCCTGCGGCACCACTTCGCGGCGGGCGCCGTAGTCGGCGCGGGCGGCGGCCAGGTCGGCGTTGTTGTCGACCGCTTCCTGGTAGACGCTGACCAGGTCGGTCTTGACCGTGGTGGGCGTATCCACTGCCCACGCCACTCCGTGGGTCGCACAAGACACGGCAATCGCCAGTGAGAGTTTGCGCAGCATAGGGCAATCCTTGATCAAGATTTAATTACTGTACTGTCGGGTATCGAGCGGTGCGCCAGTGTAGTGCCACGCGCAGGCATCAACAATCCACTGTTTGTGCCATTTGTCATGCCCCCAAATACCTGCTTGGCTTTGCCGACCACTCCAGCTTAGACTGCGCAGGTTCTTGTCGGGGTGCCTTGATGCAAAGGCTGAGATCGCAAAGTTGCGGATCCCGTTGAACCTGATCAGGTTAGCGCCTGCGTAGGGAACAAGATTGCTCTCACTTCCCGGGAGCCTCTTGTGCCAGGTCCGGGATCGTCACAGCTGCATGCAGCTCATGGCACCCCATATCCGGCACTGCACTCGTCATCACGAGTGCGTCCGCGCCTTTCAGGTTCACCCCGACATTCCGCCCGCTAGGAAGCTGTCTGGAGAGCCTGTGATGAGCAAACAAGAAAAAATTATCAGCCTGAGCGAGTCGGCCCAAGTCGACCAACAGTCCGTACAACCCCTGCCCAATTCGCGCAAGGTCTACGTCGAAGGTTCGCGCCCCGACATCCGCGTGCCCATGCGTGAAATCAGCCTGCACGACACCCCCACCGACTTCGGCGGCGAAAAGAACGCCCCGGTGCTGGTGTATGACACTTCCGGCCCGTACACCGACCCCAACGTCGTCATCGACGTGCGCAAGGGCCTGGGCGATGTGCGCTCGGCGTGGATCGACGCCCGTGGCGACACCGAGCGCCTGGAAGGCCTGAGCTCCAACTTCGGCCAGCAGCGCCTGAACGATGCCGAGCTGACCAAGCTGCGCTTTGCCCATGTGCGCAACCCGCGCCGCGCCAAGCCCGGCGCCAACGTTTCGCAGATGCACTACGCCCGCCAGGGCATCATCACCGCCGAGATGGAATACGTTGCCATCCGCGAGAACATGAAGCTGCAGGAAGCCCGCGCCGCCGGCCTGTTGAGCCAGCAGCACGCCGGCCACAGCTTCGGTGCCAACATCCCGAAAGAGATCACCCCCGAGTTCGTCCGCGAAGAAATCGCCCGTGGCCGCGCGATCATCCCGGCCAACATCAACCACACCGAACTCGAGCCGATGATCATCGGCCGCAACTTCCTGGTGAAGATCAACGGCAACATCGGCAACAGCGCCCTGGGTTCCTCGATCGAGGAAGAAGTGGCCAAGCTGACCTGGGGCATCCGCTGGGGTTCGGACACGGTCATGGACCTGTCCACCGGCAAGCACATTCACGAAACCCGCGAGTGGATCATCCGCAACTCGCCGGTACCGATCGGCACCGTGCCGATCTACCAGGCCCTGGAAAAGGTCAATGGCGTTGCCGAAGACCTGACCTGGGAGCTGTTCCGCGACACCCTGATCGAACAGGCCGAGCAGGGCGTGGACTACTTCACCATCCACGCCGGCGTCCTGCTGCGTTACGTGCCGCTGACCGCCAAGCGGGTCACCGGCATCGTCAGCCGCGGCGGCTCGATCATGGCCAAGTGGTGCCTGGCGCACCACAAAGAGAACTTCCTGTACACGCACTTCGACGAGATCTGCGAAATCATGAAGGCCTACGACGTCAGCTTCTCGCTGGGCGACGGCCTGCGCCCGGGCTCGATCGCCGACGCCAACGACGCCGCCCAGTTCGGTGAGCTGGAAACCCTCGGCGAGCTGACCAAGATCGCCTGGAAGCACGATGTGCAGTGCATGATCGAAGGCCCGGGCCACGTGCCGATGCAGCTGATCAAGGAGAACATGGACAAGCAGCTGGAGTGCTGTGACGAGGCGCCGTTCTACACCCTCGGCCCGCTGACCACCGACATCGCACCGGGTTACGACCACATCACCTCGGGCATCGGTGCGGCGATGATCGGCTGGTTCGGTTGCGCCATGCTCTGCTACGTCACGCCCAAGGAGCACCTGGGCCTGCCGAACAAGGATGACGTCAAGACCGGCATCATCACCTACAAGATCGCCGCCCATGCCGCCGACCTTGCCAAGGGCCACCCGGGCGCGCAGATCCGCGACAACGCGCTGTCCAAGGCCCGCTTCGAGTTCCGCTGGGAAGACCAGTTCAACCTCGGCCTGGACCCGGACACCGCGCGTTCGTTCCACGACGAGACGCTGCCCAAGGAGTCGGCCAAGGTCGCGCACTTCTGCTCGATGTGCGGGCCGAAGTTCTGCTCGATGAAGATCACCCAGGAAGTGCGTGAGTATGCCGCGAAGATCGAAACCGTCGATGTGACGGCCGAGCAGGGCATGCGCGAGCAGGCCGAGCGGTTCCGCCAGGAAGGCAGCCAGCTGTACCAGAAGGTCTGACCTTCTCGAGCTAACGTGATTGGCGTGGGAGCGGCGGTTCGGCGGCCCGACTTGCCCCGCGATGGCGATGTTGGACCCAACGACGCCATCACGGGGGAAGCCCGCTCCCACGTTTCAGC
>NZ_JBMOWQ010000300.1:0-4343 GCF_049310485.1 Pseudomonas sp. GZD-209 | reverse complement strand
TTGGCGTGTGCGTCGTCTCTCCCCCCCCCCCCCCCCCCCTCCCCCCCCCCCCCCCCCCCCCCCCCCCCCCCCCCCCCCCCCCCCCCAAGCCCGCTCCCACGTTTCAGCGCTCTTCTTCAGGTAACCGGTAAACAACAATGACAACACCCAGCCACTTCTCCCCCGACCACCCGGTCCCCCTCCACCACCGCCAGTTCGGCGCCCGCGACCTGTTCTCGCTGTGGTTCTCCCTCGGCATCGGCCTGATGGTCCTGCAGGTCGGCGGGCTGCTGGCCACGGGCCTGGGCCTGGCCGGGTCGATCCTGGCGATCACCCTGGGCACGGCGGTGGGCGTGTTGCTGCTGGCGGCGGCCGGGGTGATCGGCAGCGACACCGGGCTGTCGGCCATGGCCACCCTGCGCCTGTCGCTGGGCCGCCACGGCGCGCGCCTGCCGGCACTGCTCAACCTGCTGCAGCTGGTGGGCTGGGGCTCGTTCGAGATCATCGTCATGCGCGATGCCGCGAGCCTGCTGGGCGCGCGCACCTTCGGCGAGGACAGTGGCTGGAACAGCCCGCTGCTGTGGACGTTGTGCTTTGGCGCCCTGGCCACCTTGCTGGCGGTCAGCGGGCCTTTGGCGTTCGTGCGCAAGGTGCTGCGCAAGTGGGGGATCTGGCTGCTGCTCGGCGCTTGCCTGTGGTTGACCTGGAACCTGTTCGCCAAGGCGGACCTGGCCGAGCTGTGGCGCCGCCCGGGTGACGGGTCGCTGTCGCTGGCGCTGGGCTTTGATATCGTCATCGCCATGCCGCTGTCGTGGCTGCCGTTGATCGCCGACTATTCGCGTTTCGGCAAGCGCGCCAGCCGGGTATTCGGCGGGACCGCGCTGGGCTTCTTCATTGGCAATGCCTGGTTGATGAGCCTGGGCGTGGCCTACACTCTGGCCTTCGCCCCGAGCGGCGAGGTGAATGCACTGCTGCTGGCCCTGGCTGGCGCCGGGCTGGGCATTCCGCTGTTGCTGATTTTGCTCGACGAGTCGGAGAACGCCTTTGCCGATATTCACTCGGCAGCGGTTTCAACCGGCCTGCTGGTGAAAATGAAGGTCGAGCACCTGGCGCTGGCCATTGGCGTGCTGTGCACCCTGATCGCACTGCTGGCGCCCTTGGCGCAGTACCAGAACTTCCTGCTGTTGATCGGCTCGGTGTTTGCGCCGCTGTTCGGCGTGGTGCTGGTGGACCACTTCGTGGTCCGCCGTCGGCGCCTGCCGGCGCTGGTCGACGGGCTGCATTGGCAAGCGCTGCTGGCCTGGGCGGTGGGCGTGGCGGCTTACCATGTCATGGCCAATGAGGCGCCGGAGCTAGGGGCGACCCTGCCGGCACTGCTGCTGGCAGGGGTGTTGCACGGGCTGCTGTCGATCAGCCGCGGCCGGGAAACAGCTCAGGCCTGAGTACGCCGTTGAGGCGCGGGTAGGGGATCTTCAGCTCGACGTGGCCCATGGAGTAGGGCGCGATGGCATAAACCTCGTACTTGACGATCACCGCGCCGTAGGTCAGGGCGATGTGCGGCGACTGCTTGAACGGCCAGGTCTTGACGAACTCGGGGTCCTTGTCCACGCCGGTGCTGATCTGCCAGGCGCGGTGGGACTCCTCGACGGTCTTCCAGAAGGTCTCTTTCTGGCCGGGCACCAGCATGTCGTCCAGGGTCAGCACCTTGTCCAGCTTGCGCGAGTAGTTGATGAAGCCGCGCCCGGGCATGCCGTGGGCGCCGCCGCTGTCGAGGTAGCTGGACAGCTCGACGATCACCAGCCCGTCATGCTGCTCGCGTACCTTGGCTTGCAGGTAGCTGCTGTTGCGCTTGTCGGCGCGGGCCAGGTACTGCTGCTCATAGGCCTGCAGCGAGGCTGGCGGGGTGCCGCGCTGGTTGTCCTCGGTCAGTTGCAGCAGGCGTTTTTCGACGATGGCGTCGAGCTTGGGCAGCGCCGGGAAGTGCACGGTGTCGATGTTCACCAGCGGGCAGTCGCTCTCGCTGCAGCCGGGTTTTACATGCTCCCAGGCGTCGCGCTTGACCTCGAGCGGTGCCCGGTAGTTGGGCGTGAACAGGCTCTGGCAGGCGCTCAGGGCGACTGCCAGCACGGCCACGGAAGTCAGTTTGACTAGCGTCATGATGATCCTTGCACAACGGTGATGATCGGCCTTGGACCGCCTGCGCGGCCTTCAGTTCGCCACTAAGCTAACAGAGAGCGTAGCGCCTGTCCCGAGTGCCCGAACGGTCGCCACAAAGGGATGAAACCGGGCGGCGCGCAGAGTAGGATTGCGCGATGCGGTAAACGAGGTAATGAGGAGTTTGCATGACGGACACGTTGAATTCGCTGCCCAGCCAGGTCGAGATCGCGAAGCGCGAGCAGTTGTTCAAGGGCTTCTACAAGCTCGACAAGCTGCACCTGCGCCATGAACTGTTCGCCGGGGGCATGAGCCGTGAGTTCACCCGCGAGCTGTTCGTGCGCCATGACGCGGTCTGCGTGCTGCCCTACGATCCGCAGCGCGACGAAGTCGTGCTGATCGAGCAGTTCCGGGTGGGCGCCATAGGCAAGGTGGCCAATCCGTGGCTGATCGAGATGGTGGCCGGCCTGATCGACAAGGACGAACAGCCGGAGGAAGTCGCCCATCGCGAGGCCGATGAGGAAGCTGGCCTTACCTTCAGCGCGCTGTGGCCGATGACCTGCTACTTCCCGTCCCCGGGCGGCAGCGATGAATACGTTCATCTGTTCCTCGGCCGTTGCGTCAGTGAAGGGGCCGGTGGCCTGCATGGCCTGGAAGAAGAGAGCGAGGATATCCGCGTGCGGGTGTGGGCGTTCGAGGATGCGTTGCAGGCAGTGCGCGACGGGCGCATCTGCAATGCCGCGACGATCATCGGCCTGCAATGGCTGGCGCTCAACCGTGACGAAGTACGAGGTATGTGGAAGTGAACCTGCTGCGCGAGCGTTATCGAGTCGACCTGGTCGGGCTGCAGACGGCCTGTGAGGCCAACTACGCCCGCCTGATGCGCCTGCTGCCGGAGATGCGCACCACGCAAAGCTCGCGGCGCATCGGCATGACCCAGGGTGACCAGATGCTCGGTGTGCTGGTGCTCGAAGTGCTGTTGGCCTGCCCCTATACCACCACCCTGCGGGTGCGTCAGGAGCACAGCCTGCCGTGGTTGCCGGTGCCTGAGCTTGAGGTGCAGGTGTATCACGACGCGCGGATGGCCGAAGTGGTCAGCGCCGAGCATACCCGCCGCCTGCACAGCATCTACCCGTACCCCAACACGGCGATGCACCAGCCCGACGAGAAGGCCCAGCTCAACCTGTTCCTCGGCGAATGGCTCAGCCACTGCCTGGCCTGTGGCCACGAACTGGCGACCGTGCGCTGAAATGTGACGCCCGTCGGCTTCGAGTATTTGCTCCAAAGCGATCCATCGCCATAATCCGTGCTGAATCCGTTCGAGGAGACGGCCGTTGCCGCAAGCACTTTTCGCAGAGTCACCCGTTCATGTGGTGCAACTGACCGATGCCCATCTGTTCGCCGATCCCGCTGGGACGCTGCTGGGGCTCAATACCCGCGACAGCCTTGAACATGTGGTGGCGCAGGTGCGCCGGGAGCAGCCGCGCATAGATCTTTTGCTGTGCACGGGGGATCTGTCCCAGGATGCCAGCGTGGCCTCCTATGAAGCATTCCGTGGGCTGACCGCCGGGTTCGGTGCGCCGGCACGCTGGTTGCCGGGCAATCATGACGAAGCCCAGGTAATGGCCAAGGTGGCGCCGGAGCTGATCACGGCGGTGACCGATATCGGCGCCTGGCGCGTCGTGATGCTCGATTCGGCGGTGGTCGGTGCCACGTTCGGGCTGCTGACCGAAGACCAGCTGGCCACGCTGGATCAGGCGTTGGCCACTGCCGGTGAGCGTCATTGCCTGGTGTGCTGCCACCACCAGCCGGTGGATATCGGTTGTGCGTGGATGGCGCCAATCGGGTTGCGTAATGCTGACCAGCTGCTGCTGCGCATAAAAAGTTACCCACAGGTGAAAGCGCTGCTCTGGGGGCATGTTCACCAGGAATGGGACGAGGTGTGCGAGGGTGTGCGCTTGCTGGCCACGCCCTCGACCTGCATTCAGTTTGCGCCGGGCAGCGAGGACTTCCAGGTGAGTGAAGAGCAGCCGGGGTATCGCTGGTTGCGCTTGCATGCCGACGGGCGGTTGGAGACCGGGGTGGAGCGGGCGCTGGATTTCGTGGTGAAACTGGATTTCGACAGCCCGGGCTACTGACCAGGTCAGTGGCGAGGTGCGTGGGAGCGGGCTTGCCCCGCGATTGCGATGGTGGCTTTGGCACTGCAATCG
>NZ_JBMOWQ010000299.1:0-5088 GCF_049310485.1 Pseudomonas sp. GZD-209 | reverse complement strand
AGCGCAGCGTAGGGGCCGTATGATGGGAGCAGGCGGCTTTGCCTACTTTGGCCAAGACCAAAGTAACCCGCCGTAAGGGCGGAAAGGTGACTAAAAGTCGCCATCGCCGCCGAATGCGCATACATCTATCAAAACCAACACCCTGAAGGCCGAAGCTATCAAGCCGCCAACCGCCCCCCCGCAATCGCCTCCGAAGCCGCCAGCATCGCCCGCAACAACACCGCACACCCCGCCGCCAAATCCCCAGGCGTAGCATTCTCGATCTCGTTATGGCTGATCCCCCCCTCACAAGGCACGAAGATCATCCCCGCCGGCCCCAGCTCCGCCAAAAAAATCGCGTCATGCCCGGCCCCACTGACAATATCCATGTGCGCCAACCCCAGCGCCGCCGCCGAATTACGCACTGCATCAACGCAGACAGGGTCGAAATACAGGGCCGGGAAGTCGGCAGTCGGCGTCAGCTCATAGCTCAGCCCATGCTTCGCCGTGGTCGCCTCGATCACCCCGCGTACCTCGGCGATCATCGCGTCCAGCTGCTCGCCCTGCAGGTGACGGAAGTCCAGGGTCATGCGCACTTCACCGGGGATCACGTTGCGCGACCCCGGGTAGGCCTGCAGGCAGCCGACCGTGCCACAGGCATGGGGCTGGTGGGCGAGGGCGGTGCGGTTGACCGCCTCGACCACCGCGACGGCGCCGACCAGGGCGTCCTTGCGCAGGTGCATCGGGGTGGGGCCGGCATGAGCCTCGACGCCGCGCAAGGTCAGGTCGAACCACTTCTGCCCGAGCGCGCCGAGCACCACGCCGATGGTCTTGGCCTGGTCCTCGAGGATCGGCCCCTGCTCGATATGCGCTTCGAAGTAAGCCCCCACCGGATGCCCGAGCACCGCGCGCGGGCCGGCATAGCCGATGGCGTTCAGCGCCTCGCCAACGCTGACGCCCTGGGCATCGCGCTTGGCCAGGGTCTCTTCCAGGGTGAACTTACCGGCGAACACCCCCGAGCCCATCATGCACGGGGCGAAGCGCGAGCCTTCCTCGTTGGTCCATACCACCACCTCCAGCGGCGCTTCGGTTTCCACGCCCAGGTCGTTGAGGGTGCGGATCACCTCCAGCCCGGCCATCACCCCGAAGCAGCCGTCGAACTTGCCGCCGGTGGGTTGGGTGTCGATATGGCTGCCGGTCATCACCGGTGGCAGTTTGGGGTTGCGCCCCGGGCGACGGGCGAAGATATTGCCGACCCCGTCGACCGTCACCGTGCAGCCCGCGGCTTCGCACCATTGCACGAACAGGTCGCGGGCCTGGCGGTCTAGGTCGGTCAGCGCCAGGCGGCACACACCGCCTTTCTGGGTGGCGCCGAGACGGGCGAGGTCCATCAGCGATTGCCACAGGCGTGCGCTGTCGATGTGGTGCTTGCTTGATTGCAGGACTTCCTTGGCGAGGGTAGTCATGGGTGCCTCCTCAGGTTCTTTTGTCGGGCGGTTGCGGCCCCATCGCGGGGCAAGCCCGCTCCCACGCAGGGAGCGGTACGTTCAGGGCAACGGCTTGGCCAGCCGCGCCGGCCCGCGCACCGCCACGCCGCCCAGGGCGTAGTAGAGCCCGCCACCCAGCAACGAACCGGTGAACCAGCCGTAGTCGTAGAACCAGCTGAAACTGCTGTTGCCGATGGCCATCACGGTCAGCGCCACCGGCACGCCGAAGGCGGCAAAACCGGCCCAGTTCCACGCCGGGTACACGTCGTCGCGGTACAGCCCGGCCAGGTCCAGCTGCTGGCGCCGCACCAGGAAGTAATCCACCACCATGATCCCGGCGATCGGCCCGAGCAGGCTGGAGTAGCCCAGCAGCCAGTTCGAATACACGCTCTCAAGGCTCAGGTCGGAGACGATCCAGCCGAGCTTCTTGAGCAGCTCGTGGCCCATCAGCGCCAGGCCGATGAAGCCGGTCAGCCACACCGCGCGGCTGCGCCCGATCAGGCGTGGGGCGATGTTCTGGAAGTCGTTGGTGGGCGAGACGATGTTGGCCGCCGTGTTGGTCGACAGCGTGGCGATGATGATCAGCGCCATGGCCAGCGCCACCCAGCCCGGGCTCTGGATATGGCCGATCAGGCTGACCGGGTCGGACACCGTCTGGCCCACCAGCGAGGCCGAGGCCGCGGTCATGATCACCCCCAGCGAGGCGAACAGGAACATGGTCAGCGGCAGGCCGAAAATCTGCCCGAGGATCTGGTCCTTCTGGCTTTTCGCGTAGCGGCTGAAGTCGGGGATGTTCAGCGACAGGGTGGCCCAGAAGCCGACCATGGCGGTGAGCCCGGCGCAAAAATAGCTGACCACGCTGGCACCTTCGGGGCGCTTGGGCGGTTGTGCCAGCAACTCGGTCATGGACATGTGCGGCATCGCCCAGAACAGCAGGCCGATACCCACCGCCACCAGCAGCGGCGCCGACAGGGTTTCCAGCCATTTGATCGACTCGGCGCCACGCAGCACCACCCACAGGTTCAGCGCCCAGAACAGCATGAAGCCGATCACTTCGCCGGTGCCGCCCAGTGCCTTCCACTCGGGGAACAGCGAGCCGAGGAACAGGTGGATGGCCAGCCCGCCGAACATCGTCTGGATACCGAACCAGCCACAGGCCACCACGGCGCGGATCAGGCAGGGCACGTTGGAGCCGAAGATGCCGAACGACGAGCGCAGCAGCACCGGGAAGGGGATGCCGTACTTGGTGCCGGGGAAGGCGTTGAGGGTGAGCGGGATCAGCACGATCAGGTTGGCCAGCAGGATCGCCAGCAGCGCCTCGCCCACGCTCAGGCCGAAGTAGGCGGTGAGCACGCCGCCGAGGGTGTAGGTGGGCACGCAGATGGACATGCCCACCCACAGCGCGGTGATGTGCCACTTGTTCCAGGTGCGTTGGTGCACTTTGGTGGGGGCGATGTCGTGGTTGTAACGGGGGCTGTCGAGCACGTCGCTGCCGGCGTCGAGTTCGAACAGGCCATGCTGCTCGACCACTTGTGATCTGCTTGGTTGCATGGGGCCTTCTCCAGGGGTTTTTTCTTGTTGTTTGCTCATCGGGCTAATGCGATGGCCGGAGTACACACACCACCAGTACTGCACCTGCGGTCCGGCCATGGCGGTTGTGGCCGGGGTTACAACAACCGTGCCGAGTTGGCCTTGGCCATTCCCGGTGGTCGCTGCTGACCGCAGGTAACTTACTGACTTGCAAAAGCATTCCTGATTGCGCCTGGCGCGTGCGAATAACGTTGACGCCGACACCGGCCAACACACCGTGATTCAAAGCGGTGCGGCCCGGCATATCCGCTGCGCTGCCTGCGCTTGGCCAGCCGTTTTTAAACAGCTGAATTTGCGTAGAAAATCTTGACCAAATTTGCATCCTGTCAAGTGCGTCAAAATGGTGAAGGGCTGTTCCGTTTTGGTGATTAGTGCAATTAATTCATATAAATCAATAAGATAAAATTTTGAGTATTTGCATATATTTTTTCTTGATGAATGTCAGAACCGCAACTAGCCTCGATTCTTGTCAGGCCTGACAGGATTGACCGAAACCCGCAGGCACTGGCCCATGAAAATTCCAAGAACCGGCCAGAAAGACCGGTCAGCCTGCGAGGAAGACGGCATGTCCCTGTTGATCCGTGGCGCCACCGTGGTTACCCATGAAGAAAGCTACCGCGCCGATGTGTTGTGTGCCGACGGCGTGATCCGCGCCATCGGTGAAAACCTCGAAGCACCCACCGATTGCCAGGTGCTCGACGGCAGCGGCCAGTACCTGATGCCCGGCGGCATCGACCCCCACACCCATATGCAATTGCCGTTCATGGGTACCGTGGCCAGCGAGGACTTTTTCAGCGGCACCGCCGCGGGCCTGGCCGGCGGCACCACCTCGATCATCGATTTCGTCATCCCCAACCCGCAGCAGTCGCTGCTCGAAGCCTTCCACACCTGGCGTGGCTGGGCGCAGAAGAGTGCGTCCGACTATGGCTTCCACGTCGCCATCACCTGGTGGAGCGAGCAGGTCGCCGAAGAAATGGGGGAGCTGGTGAGCCAGCATGGGGTCAACAGCTTCAAGCACTTCATGGCCTACAAGAACGCGATCATGGCCGCTGACGACACCCTGGTGGCCAGCTTCGAGCGCTGCCTGCAACTGGGCGCGGTGCCCACCGTGCATGCCGAAAACGGCGAGCTGGTCTATCACCTGCAGCGCAAGCTGCTGGCACAAGGGCTGACCGGGCCCGAGGCGCACCCGCTGTCGCGCCCCTCGCAGGTTGAAGGGGAGGCCGCCAGCCGCGCCATCCGCATTGCCGAAACCCTTGGCACGCCGCTGTACCTGGTGCATGTGTCCAGCCGCGAGGCGCTCGACGAGATCACCTATGCACGGGCCAAGGGCCAGCCGGTGTACGGCGAGGTGCTGCCCGGCCACCTGCTGCTGGACGACAGCGTTTACCGCGACCCGGACTGGGCCACCGCCGCCGGCTACGTGATGAGCCCGCCGTTCCGCCCGCGCGAGCACCAGGACGCACTGTGGGGGGGCCTGCAGTCGGGCAACCTGCACACCACCGCCACCGACCACTGTTGCTTCTGCGCCGAGCAGAAGGCCATGGGCCGCGACGACTTCAGCCGTATCCCCAATGGCACGGCCGGCATCGAGGACCGCATGGCGGTGCTGTGGGACGCCGGGGTCAACAGCGGGCGCCTGTCGATGCACGAGTTCGTCGCGCTGACCTCTACCAACACCGCGAAGATCTTCAACCTGTTCCCGCGCAAGGGCGCCATCCGCGTTGGCGCCGACGCCGACCTGGTGCTGTGGGACCCACAGGGCACGCGCACCATCAGCGCCCAGACCCACCACCAGCGAGTCGACTTCAACATCTTCGAAGGCCGCACGGTGCGCGGCATCCCCAGCCACACCATCAGCCAGGGCAATGTGCTGTGGGCCGACGGCGACCTGCGCGCCGAGCCGGGGGCAGGGCGCTATGTGGAACGCCCGGCGTACCCGTCGGTGTACGAGGTGCTGGAGCGCCGGGCCGAGCGGCACAAACCGACGCCAGTTCAGCGCTGATCCCGTGGGAGCGGGCTTGCCCCGCGA
>NZ_JBMOWQ010000298.1:0-3300 GCF_049310485.1 Pseudomonas sp. GZD-209 | reverse complement strand
TGTGGCACCGGCTTGGCCGGTGATCGCGGGGCAAGCCCGCTCCCACGCTGGGCTATGAAAATCCGCTCCCACGCCAGCCCCTGTTGACTGCCATCCCCAAAACGGAAGCGGCACCTGACCACCGCCGCCTCCAATAAAAACGAGAGAGGCTACAACCGTGATCGACGCCCTGAACCACTTGCCGCGCCCCCGGGCCGGCGCCGACCAGCTGGCCGAGGCCTTCAGCGACCTTGCGCCCCCGCTCACTGCCCGCCAGGCCGCCGTCGAAAGCGCACGCTGCCTGTACTGCTACGACGCACCGTGCGTCAACGCCTGCCCCAGCGAAATCGACATCCCCTCGTTCATCCACCGCATCAGTGACGAGAACCTGCAAGGCGCTGCCGAGCGTATCCTTGCGGCCAACATCCTGGGCGGCAGTTGCGCCCGGGTGTGCCCCACCGAGATCCTCTGCCAGCAGGCCTGTGTGCGCAACAACGCCCAGGAATGTGCGCCGGTGCTGATCGGCCAGTTACAGCGCTACGCCCTGGACAACGCGCACTTCACCGCTCACCCGTTCCAGCGCGCGCCGGCCACCGGCAAGCGCATCGCCGTGGTGGGTGCCGGCCCTGCCGGGCTGTCCTGCGCCCATCGCCTGGCCATGCACGGCCACGACGTGGTGATCTTCGAAGCGCGAGAGAAAGCCGGCGGCCTCAACGAATACGGCATCGCCCGCTACAAGCTGGTGGACGACTACGCCCAGCGCGAAGTGGAGTTTCTGCTGGGCATCGGTGGCATTGAGATCCGCCACGGCCAACGGCTGGGCAGCAATCTGTCGTTGACCGAGCTGCACGGCCAGTACCATGCCGTGTTCCTCGGCCTGGGGCTGGATGCCGTGCGTCAGCTGGGCCTGGCGGATGAAGAAGCCCCCGGCCTGCTGGCCGCCACCGCATACATCCGCGAACTGCGCCAGGCCGACGACCTCAGCCAACTGCCGTTGGCCGACCGCTGCCTGGTGATCGGCGCCGGCAACACCGCCATCGACATGGCGGTGCAGATGAGCCGCCTGGGCGCGCGCGACGTCAACCTGGTGTACCGCCGGGGCGAGGCCGACATGAGCGCCACCGGCCATGAACAGGAGATCGCCAAGCACAATCAGGTGCGCCTGCACACCTGGGCACGGCCGGATGCTGTGTTGCTCGATGACTCAGGCCGAGTGCGCGGTATGCGCTTCGTGCGCACCCAGCTGGTCGATGGCCGCCTCGACGACACCGGCGAGACTTTCGAACTGACCGCCGACGCGATCTTCAAGGCCATCGGCCAACGTTTCGACGACGCCAGCATCAGCGACCCGCTGGCCGCGCAACTGGCCCGCGATGGCGAGCGCATACGCGTCGACGGGCACCTGCAGACCAGCCTGCCGGGCATCTATGCCGGCGGTGACTGCACCGCACTGGGCCAGGACCTCACCGTCCAGGCCGTGCAGCACGGCAAGCTGGCCGCCGAAGCCATCCATGCCCAACTCATGCTCAACGTGGAGGCTGCGTAAATGGCCGACTTGTCCATCGTATTCGCCGGTATCAAGGCGCCCAACCCCTTCTGGCTGGCCTCGGCGCCACCCACCGACAAGGCCTACAACGTGGTCCGCGCCTTCGAGGCGGGCTGGGGCGGGGTGGTATGGAAAACCTTGGGTGAGGACCCGGCAGCGGTCAACGTGTCGTCGCGCTACTCGGCGCACTACGGCGCCAACCGCGTGGTGCAGGGCATCAACAACATCGAGCTGATCACCGACCGTTCGCTGGAGATCAACCTGCGTGAAATCACCCAGGTGAAGAAGGACTGGCCCGACCGGGCGCTGGTGGTGTCGCTGATGGTGCCGTGCGTCGAGGAGTCCTGGAAATTCATCCTGCCGTTGGTGGAGGCCACCGGTGCCGACGGCATCGAACTCAACTTCGGCTGCCCCCACGGCATGCCCGAGCGCGGCATGGGGGCTGCGGTCGGCCAGGTACCCGAGTACGTCGAGCAGGTCACCCGTTGGTGCAAGATCCATTGCTCGCTGCCGGTGATCGTCAAGCTCACCCCCAACATCACCGACATTCGCCAGGCAGCGCGGGCGGCCCATCGTGGCGGCGCGGACGCGGTGTCGCTGATCAACACCATCAACTCGATCACCAGCGTCGACCTCGACCGCATGGTGGCCCATCCGATCGTTGGCGATCAGAGTACTCACGGTGGCTATTGCGGTTCGGCGGTCAAACCCATCGCCCTGAACATGGTCGCCGAGATCGCCCGCGACCCCGAGACTCGGGGCCTGCCGATCTGCGGTATCGGCGGCATCGGCAATTGGCGCGACGCGGCCGAATTCATGGCCCTGGGCAGTGGCGCGGTACAGGTGTGCACGGCGGCGATGCTGCATGGTTTTCGCATCGTCGAGGACATGCAGGACGGCCTGGCGCGCTGGATGGACCAGCATGGCCACCGCAACCTGGACGCTTTCCGTGGCCAGGCGGTGGGGCATACCACCGACTGGAAGTACCTGGACATCAACTACAAGTCGGTGGCGCATATCGACCAGGCCGCCTGCATCGGCTGCGGGCGCTGCCATATCGCCTGCGAAGACACCTCGCACCAGGCCATCGCCAGCACGCTCAAGGCCGACGGCACTCATGCTTACAGCGTGATCGAGGAAGAGTGCGTGGGCTGCAACCTGTGCCAGATCACCTGCCCGGTGGAAAGCTGCATCGACATGCAGGCGCAAGACACCGGCAAGCCGTACATGAACTGGACCCAGGATCCGCGCAATCCCTACCGTGAGGTGGGTTGAACAGGGGCTTTCACATGGGTTTCGCCAAGGCTGGCAACCATGGCCTCACAGGAATACTTGGCCCGAAACAAACTGTGGGAGCGGGTTTACCCGCGAAGCGCCGCGCGGGCGGCGCTCGATCTTGAGAGCGCAGCACCTCTATCGCCCTGCGCCTAGTAGTCCACATGCGATTCCAAGACAGGCCCTTGGGCGTCACATCGCTGGCCCTGGGTGATCAGGATTGGGTAATGGCCACCAAGTGCATGGCGGGATATTGGGTGAAGGCCACCAGGTGCCTGCCGGTGTTTTTGCAGCGCCTATGAGATCGAGCGCCGCGTGTTTTTGCAGCGCCTATGAGATCGAGCGCCGCCCGCGCGGCGCATCGCGGGGCAAGCCCGCTCCCACATTTGTTTCGGGCCAGTCTCTCCTGAGCCATCACCTGGTCCGCCTTGTTGGTACGACGCGGTTTTGGCGTGGTCGCTAACGCTGCATCACATGACTCAAGACATGCGCCAAGGCGG
>NZ_JBMOWQ010000297.1:0-8479 GCF_049310485.1 Pseudomonas sp. GZD-209 | reverse complement strand
GAGGAAACCCTCCTGCTCCGTGTGTTTGTTTTTGTGTTGTGGGGGTGTGTCCCCCCCCCCGCGATGGGGCCCGAATTGCAACTGACGATTTCCCCCAGCAGGAGCCTCCATGACCAACCCCCGCAAACTCGCGATCCTCGCCGCTGCCCTGGCCGCCCTCGGCCTCGGCGGCCTGGCCTGGACCGGCACCCTCGGCCAGGCCTCCAGTGCCCAGGCCCAGCACGATGAGCATGGCGAAGAAGACCACGGCCATGCCGAAGAAAAGGACGATGGCCACGGCCACGGTGCGTCCGAAGGTGAAGACCACGCCGAAGAGGAGGGCCAACTGCACCTCACCGCCGAACAGATCCAGGCCGCCGGCGTGCAGCTGGTCACCGCTGGCCCGCAAACCCTGGGCACCGCCATCAGCTTCCCCGGCGAGATCCGTTTCGACGAGGACCGCACCGCCCACGTCGTGCCCCGGGTGCCCGGCGTGGTCGAGTCGGTGCACGCCGACCTCGGCCAGGCGGTCAAGCGCGGCCAGGTGCTGGCGGTAATCGCCAGCCAGCAGATCTCCGAACTGCGCAGCGAGCAGCAGGCGGCCCAGCGCCGTCTGGAACTGGCACGCCTGACCTTCGAGCGCGAAAAGCAGCTGTGGCAGGAGCGCATCAGCGCCGAGCAGGACTACCTGCAGGCCCGCCAGGCGCTGCAGGAGGCCGAGATCGCCGCCGCCAACGCCGGGCAGAAGGTCGCCGCCGTGGCGCCGGCCGGCAAGGGCAACCGCTATGAGCTGCGCGCGCCGTTCGATGCGGTGGTGGTGGAGAAACACCTGACCGTCGGCGAGGTGGTGGACGAGACCAGCAACGCCTTCACCCTGTCTGACCTGAGCCGGGTCTGGGCCACCTTCGCCGTGGCCCCGCGCGACCTGGACAAGGTGGTCAGCGGCCGTGGCGTGACCGTCAGCGCACCGGACCTCGGCGCGCAGGTGCAAGGCAAGGTCAACTACGTCGGCAGCCTGCTGGGCGAGCAGAACCGCGCCGCCACCGTCCGCGCCACCCTGGCCAACCCCAATGGCGCCTGGCGCCCGGGACTGTTCGTCAACATCGCCGTCACCGTCGAGCGTTTCGACGCGGCCGTGGTGGTGCCCGAAGCGGCCCTGCAAACCTGGGAAGAGCAGACCGTGGTGTTCGCCCGAACCGAAGAAGGCTTCGAGGCACGCCCGGTAAAACCAGGCCGCCGCGATGATGGCCAGGTGGAGATCCACGAGGGGCTCGCCGCCGGTACCCAGGTGGCTGCCGCCGGCAGCTTCGTCCTCAAGTCCGAGCTGGGCAAAGGCTCGGCCGAACACAGCCACTGACCGGGAACGCCTGACATGTTCGAACGCCTGATCCAGTTCGCCATCGAGCAACGCCTGGTGGTGATGCTCGCCGTGGTGCTGATGGCCGCCGTGGGCATCCACAGCTACCAGAAACTGCCCATCGACGCGGTGCCCGACATCACCAACGTCCAGGTGCAGATCAACACTGCCGCGCCCGGTTATTCACCGCTGGAGACCGAGCAGCGCATCACCTTTGCCATCGAAACGGCCATGGCCGGCCTGCCGGGCCTCAAGCAGACCCGCTCGCTGTCGCGCTCGGGGTTGTCGCAGGTGACGGTGATCTTCGATGACAGCACCGATATCTTCTTCGCCCGCCAGCTGGTCAACGAGCGCCTGCAGGTGGCTCGCGAGCAGTTGCCCGAAGGCATCGAGGCGGCCATGGGGCCGATCTCCACCGGCCTGGGCGAGATCTTTTTGTGGACCGTGGAGGCCAAGGACGGCGCGCTGAAGGACGACGGCACGCCTTATACCGCCACCGACCTGCGGGTGATTCAGGACTGGATCATCAAGCCGCAGCTGCGCAACGTGCCGGGCGTGGCCGAGGTGAACAGCATCGGCGGCCATGCCAAGCAGTACCTGATCGCGCCGGAGCCCAAGCGCCTGGCGGCCTACAAGCTCACCCTCAACGACCTGATCGGCGCCCTGGAGCGCAACAACGCCAACGTCGGTGCCGGCTACATCGAGCGCAACGGTGAACAGCTGCTGATCCGTGCGCCGGGCCAGGTGGCTTCAGCCGAAGACATCGCCAACATCGTCATTTCCAGTGTCGATGGCACGCCGATCCGCGTCAGCCATGTGGCCGAGGTGGGCCTGGGCCAGGAGTTGCGCTCGGGCGCGGCCACCGAGAACGGCCGTGAGGTGGTCTTGGGCACGGTGTTCATGCTGATCGGCGAGAACAGCCGCACAGTGTCCCAGGCCGTGGCCGCCAAGCTGGAGGAGGTCAACCGCAGCCTGCCCAAGGGCGTGGTGGCGGTCACCGTGTACGACCGCACCAACCTGGTCGAAAAAGCCATCGCCACGGTGAAGAAGAACCTGATCGAAGGCGCGATCCTGGTGATCGCCGTGCTGTTCCTGTTCCTGGGCAACATCCGCGCGGCGCTGATCACCGCCATGGTGATTCCGTTGTCGATGCTGTTCACCTTTACCGGCATGTTCAGCAACAAGGTCAGCGCCAACCTGATGAGCCTCGGCGCCCTGGACTTCGGCATCATCGTCGACGGCGCGGTGGTGATCGTCGAGAACGCCATTCGCCGCCTGGCCCACGCCCAGCAGCGCCATGGCCGCATCCTGACCCGTGCCGAGCGCTTCCATGAAGTGTTCGCCGCCGCCCGCGAGGCGCGCCGGCCGCTGATCTACGGGCAACTGATCATCATGGTGGTGTACCTGCCGATCTTTGCCCTGACCGGGGTCGAGGGCAAGATGTTCCACCCCATGGCCTTCACCGTGGTGCTGGCGCTGCTGGGGGCGATGATCCTCTCGGTGACCTTCGTGCCGGCGGCCATCGCGCTGTTCGTCACCGGCAAGGTGAAGGAAGAGGAGGGCGTGGTGATGCGCGCCGCGCGCCGCCGTTACGCCCCGGTGCTGGACTGGGTGCTGGGCCGGCGCAACCTGGCCTTTGCCGGCGCCGCTACCCTGGTGCTGCTGTCGGGCGTGCTGGCCAACCGCATGGGCAGCGAGTTCATCCCCAGCCTCAGCGAGGGCGACTTCGCCCTGCAGGCCTTGCGTGTGCCGGGCACCAGCCTGACGCAGTCGGTGGACATGCAGCAGCGCCTGGAAAAAACCATCATCGAGCGGGTGCCGGAAGTGGAGCGGGTGTTCGCCCGTACCGGTACGGCGGAAATCGCCTCCGACCCGATGCCGCCGAACATCTCCGATGCCTACGTGATGCTCAAGCCGCGCGAGCAATGGCAAGACCCGGGCAAACCGCGGGATGAGCTGATCGCCGAAGTGCAACGCGCTGCAGCCAGCGTGCCGGGCAGCAACTACGAGCTGTCGCAGCCGATCCAGCTGCGTTTCAACGAGCTGATCTCCGGGGTGCGCAGCGATGTCGCGGTGAAGGTGTTCGGTGACGACATGGAGGTGCTCAACCGCACCGCCGCGCAGATCGCGGCCGGCCTGCAGCAGGTGCCGGGGGCCTCGGAAGTGAAGGTCGAGCAGACCACCGGCCTGCCGGTGCTGACCATCGACATCGACCGTGACAAGGCCGCACGTTATGGCCTGAACGTGGGCGACGTGCAGGACGCCATCGCCATCGCCGTGGGCGGGCGCAGTGCCGGCACCCTGTACGAGGGCGACCGCCGCTTCGACATGGTGGTGCGACTGCCCGAAACCCTGCGCACCGATGTGGACGGGCTGTCCAGCCTGTTGATCCCGGTGCCCGCCAGTGCCGCCAGCGGCGCCACGCAGATTGGCTTCATCCCGTTGTCCCAGGTGGCTACGTTGAACCTGCAACTGGGCCCCAACCAGATCAGCCGCGAGGACGGCAAGCGGGTGGTGGTGGTCAGCGCCAACGTGCGTGGGCGTGACCTCGGCTCGTTCGTCGAAGAGGCGTCGCAGGCGCTGATCGACAAGGTGCAGATCCCGCCGGGCTACTGGACCCGCTGGGGCGGCCAGTTCGAGCAGCTGCAGTCGGCCGCCGAGCGCCTGCGGGTGGTGGTACCGGTATCGTTGCTGCTGGTGATGGCGCTGCTGCTGATGATGTTCAACAACCTCAAGGACGGCCTGCTGGTGTTCACCGGTATCCCGTTCGCCCTGACCGGGGGCGTGCTGGCGCTGTGGCTGCGGGATATCCCGCTGTCGATCTCGGCGGGGGTGGGGTTCATCGCGCTGTCGGGGGTGGCAGTGCTCAACGGCCTGGTGATGATTGCCTTTATCCGCAACCTGCGCGAAGAGGGCCGCGGGCTGCGTGCGGCGGTCGAGGAGGGCGCGCTGACCCGCCTGCGCCCGGTGCTGATGACCGCATTGGTGGCGTCGCTGGGGTTCATCCCCATGGCCCTGGCCACCGGCACCGGCGCCGAGGTGCAACGGCCGCTGGCGACCGTGGTGATTGGCGGCATCCTGTCGTCCACCGCGCTGACCTTGCTGGTGCTGCCGGCGTTGTATCAGTGGGCGCATCGGCGCGATGAGGAGGTGGTGCCGCCAGCGGCGCAGTAACCGTGGCCGGGGCACTCGCCATTGCCTCTGGCAACGCGCATGATGCCCCCATGCCCTAATGCCGCTTCATCGCTTATTGGGGCTGCTTTGCAGCCCTTCGCGGGTAAACCCGCTCCCACAAGTACAGCGCTCGATTCAGACTTTGAGCGATCCTGTGGGAGCGGGTTTACCCGCGAAGGGTCGCGTAGCGACCCCAATTGGCTTAACTGACTGGCATTACTCCATGACCCGTCTTTCTTCCCTCCACGCCGTCCGCCGCGCCCTGCGCCCGGGCGGCGTGCATTTGCTCTGGCTGCGCTACCAGCCGCCCTTTCACTGGCCCTCGACCCAGGCCTTCCTGGCTGCGCGTTGCATCCCCGGTATCGAAACCTTCGCCGATGGCGTGTACCGGCGCAGCTTTGTGCATGCCGGCCGGCACGGCGTGCTGGAAGCGACCCCGGTAGCAGGCCCCTGGCTGCAGGTGCGCCTGCATGAAGTGGCGCCGGCGCTGTTGCCGGGGCTGATCGCACGCCTGCGCCGGGTATACGACCTGGATGCGCGCCCCGCACAGATTGCCGCCGGGCTGGCCGGCGACGCGCTCATGGCGCGGCTGCTCGCTGCGCGCCCCGGTTTGCGTGTACCTCAGGGCTGGGATGCTTTCGAACAGGCCATGCGCACGGTGCTCGGCCAGCAGATCAGCGTGGCCGGGGCGATGACCTTGGCCGGGCGCCTGGTGGCGCGGTATGGGGCATTGCTGGAGGTGGAGACGGCGGCGCTGAGCCACGTATTCCCCTCGGCCACGGCAGTGGCAGTTGCTGAACTCGAAGGGCTGGGTATGCCACGGGCGCGGGCGGCAACCCTCGGCACCCTGGCCAGGGCGCTGCTTGAGCAGCCGAACTTGTTGCAGCCTGGGCAAACCCTGGACGCGGTGCTCGCACGTTTGTGCAGCCTGAAGGGCATCGGCCCGTGGAGTGCCCACTACCTGGCACTGCGCCAGGTGGGGGCCAGGGATGCCTTGCCGTTGGGCGATGTGGCGCTGGTCAAGGCCCTGCGCCTGCTGGAGGGGCCGCAGGTGCTGCTGGCCGAGCGGGCCTTGGCCTGGCGGCCATGGCGCGCTTATGCGGCGCAGCACCTGTGGGCGTCGTTGGCGCTCAATGGCCCGATTGGCGCCAACTGACTTCGCTGATGCCGTAGCGCTCGGCCATGGGCCGGCTGACTTTGCGGATCTTTTCGCGGTCGTAGCGACCGATACGGCCCACACCGGCATCGCAACTGGCCCAGTGCCAGGCTTCGGCGTTGTCCATCCGCTCGGCGCGGATGATGAACGTCTTGTGCTGGCCGTGCAGTGCGTAGTCGATCACGTAGAGTTTGGCGTCGATCATCGGGGTTCCTTTGGTCAAGCGGGTCCATGCCTGATTGTGGGAGCCGCGCCTGGACGGAAAAGTTTTACCCGATGCGGGTGACCGGGGACGAACGGTCATGTGCCTGCCATCTGTCGCCAAGTTGCCGTCATTGATCGAACCCTGGCTGCAGGGTCGTGTTCTTCCACTAAGGTGCTAGAGGATCTTGCGCGTCATCATTGCCCGGGCGAATGGACCAACCCCAGGGCATGGGCAATATCAATTGGCACTGCGCCGGTTTACGGCGTAACCACACAACAGGCCATCCAGCATAGAGAGGGTCGTACCATGTCGTTGATAGGCGTTTCGATGCTTGAGATGCGGCAGATGATCGAACAGGGCTGCCTGCCCGATCACTGCGAGGTGAGCTGCCCGGACGGCGAACACCTCACCATCCGCCTGAGCCAGGGCGACAACCTGGGAGAGTGCTTCACCACCGAAGTGTCGGTGGCCAGCCTCAACAGTTGCCGTGACCTGGTGGCGCTGGTGGCGCAGCTCAAACAGCACCACCACGCGCAGGCGCAGCCGCTCAAGGCCATTGCCTGAGCGCGAGGTGCCCGGTCAGCCGAGGCTGGCCGGGCGCACGTATTCCGGCATCAGTCCGTTGAACCAGAACAGGATCATCGCCACCAGGATGGTCACCAGCAGCAACAGGCCCACCCCCCATACACAGGTCGCGAACAGCATGGCCTGCTCTTTGCGCAGGCGCAAAAATGTCTGCAAACCGCCATACAGCAGCACGCTGGCGTAAGCGCTGGCTGCCAGCAGCGCCAGTAACGCCAGCCAGCGCATCGGCAGCAGGCCGACCACCCCGGCGACGAACCAGGGTGTAGCGCAGTAGGCGGCAAAGCCGATGCACTGGTTGAGGTTGGGCTGCACATCGAAACCGCGCGACATCCAGCGGATCATCACCCCCATCAGCATCACCCCGCCCACGGTGGTGGCGTACAGCAGCCCGGCCAGTTGCGCGGCGCTGACCAGGCTCAGGCGCACGCGGTCCTCACCTGCCAGGCTCCAACCGTAGGTGGTGGTACCGACCAACAGGCACAGGGCGGGGATCAGCGCGAGCAGCAGCAGGCGCGGCAGGTATTGCTGGGGATGGTCTTCCTCGGCGCGGCGGATGTCGATCCAGGCGTCGGCTGGGTCGGTGAAGAGCTTGAGTAGCGGGCTGTTCATGGCGTTCTCCTCCAGGGGCGGGCGCAGTAGCGCGCATCCTCTTTCAATGGAGGCGTCGGGATCGCGGCGGGTTCAGCTGAATTCGCCGCCGTTGATCGCCTTATTGCAGTTCGAGCAGCAGGTTCAAGCCACCGTCACCGCATTTGCCTTGCTCGCGGACCACGCCGTGGTAACTGCGGCCATCCCAGACGAACGCAACGCTGTGGGCGCGTTCGACCTTGTCCGGCAGCGGCGGGCAGATATGCAGGCGTAGTGCGGGGCGGCCTTGCAGGGTGAGGGCAGCGAGTTGTGCCTGGCATTCGACGCTCGACGCCACCGGGCCGAACAGGGTGTCGCGGACGTAATCCAGTTGCAGGCAGGCATTGGGGGCGCGGCAGGGCATCTTCATGGCGCTGCGGGGGAGCGAGTGAGCATGGCAGGGCTCCTGGCGAAAGATGGCATAGGCATCAAACGTTGGAGGCCAGAAAGGGGGTGATGTTCAAACCGATCCGAGGGAAATTTTGCCGTTGTTGATGGCCCTGTAGGAGCGGCCTTGCCGGGGCGCCGGACCGGTCGGAAAGGGCTGCGCAGCAGCCCCCGACATTTACCAAAACCCGAAGCCATTTCGGTGGCACAAGAAGGCCGAGAACATCCTTGCCTCAGTCGCTCGCGCGGCACGAGCGCTGAGCAAATGATTTTAAGTGGTATTCCTGAAACACCACACTAGGATCGCTTCGGTATCGTCTCTCTCTCGGCGACTCGGCAGATCTGGCGTCAGGTTCAACTGCGCAAGAAGTTGCGCACTTCGAATGTCAAAAAGTGCCCTGTAAAGCGCTACAGCCATTGCGGTGCGGGCTCTTCAGCCATGTGCGCAACTTTTTGCCAGCACTGCGCAAGAAGTTGCGCAACTTTTGAATGGTGATTTCTTAAAAGCCCATCCAAACGAATGCTGAACTTTCTTAATGTATTGATTTTTAAGAATAGAAGTTATCTGGCACAGCTTTTGTAAGGATGCCAGTCCCCCAGTTGGCAACTTTCTGCCACCGGGCGACTTTCTCAACGCATGGAGAGCAACACGCATGGCAACTCCCGCCTACATGTCCGTCACTGGCGAAAAACAAGGCCTGATCACCGCTGGCGCGTTCACCGCCGACTCGGTGGGCAACACCTACCAGGAAGGCCACGAAGACCAGGTCATGGTCCAGGGCTTCGAGCACGAAGTGATCATCCCGCGTGACCCGCAGTCCGGCCAGCCGACCGGCCAGCGCGTGCACAAGCCAGTGAAGATCACCAAGGTCTTCGACAAGGCTTCGCCGCTGCTGCTGGCTGCCCTGACCTCGGGCGAGCGCATGACCAAGATCGAGATCAAGTGGTACCGCACCTCGGCCCAGGGCACTCAGGAGCACTACTACACCACCGTCCTGGAAGACGCGAT
>NZ_JBMOWQ010000296.1:0-9052 GCF_049310485.1 Pseudomonas sp. GZD-209 | reverse complement strand
GGTCGGCGATGCGCCGGCACACGTCATTCAGCCGCGCTTCGGTCACGCCCAGCGCCGTGGCGTAAGCCGGCAACGCCCAATGTTCCAGGTAATGGCGCTCGATCAGCTCGTTGAAGCGGTGGAACAGCTGCAAGTCCTCGTGCCGCGCCGGCATCGCCTCCAGCGAGTTGGCACACAGCCGCAGCAGGCTGATCATCACCAGCCGCGCCAGGTCCTGCAGGGCGGTGCCCTGCCCCGCCTGGCCCTGGCCGACCTCGCTGCCGAGCAGGTCGAACAATTGCTCCAGCCGATGCGCCTCTTCGCGCGCCTGCCCTTGCAAATGCCCCAGGGCAACGCACGCAGGTTGCAGGCGCGGCGCGCTGATCAGCCCGGGCTCGGCCTCCAGCAGTTGCCACACCAGCTGTTGGCGCACGGTCAGCACATGGCCATCGGCGTCGGCCTCGGTGACAAAGGCATGGGGGATGGTCGGCGGGGTGAGGAAGAACATCGGCCCGGCCTCGTGGTAGCGCTGTTCGTCGAGGTACACCCGTACGCTGCCGGTCTTCACGTAGTGCACCTGGAAGAAGCGGTCATGGCGGTGCACCGGCATGTTGCGACCAAAAAAGCCGGCCAGGTTGCCGAGCCGGTCGTAGTGCACCTCGCTGTCGCTGTAGCGCTGGTCGTAGACCTGACCGATGTTGATGTTGGGGATCGGCTGTCGTTCTTTCATTGTTGTTCTCGTACCGGTGGAACAGGCCGGGCGATGCATCGTAGCACTGCCCGGCGAGCGGGGAATGCCTTGACGATCGTTAACATCTTAATTATAACGCTAACACATTAACAAAAACGCAATGAAGCGTCCCCGGGCGCTTCGCCTTCCGCAGGAGAAAAGCATGAGCCGTGCCTTGCACGAGGTCGCCACCGGCAGCCTGTTCGGCGTTGCCCTGAACTACCAGGGCCTGCTGCAGCAGCACCTGGCGTCCTTCCAGAAAGCGCCGTACCAACAGCCGCCGGTCAAGCCGGTGCTGTTCATCAAGACCCCCAATACCCGCAATGGCCATGCCCAGGCAGTTACCTACCCTGCGGGAGTCGAGCGCCTGCAGCCTGGCCCGGCGCTGGGCGTGGTGATCGGCAAGGACGCCAGTCGGGTAAGCGTCGAAAACGCCCTCGAGCACGTGGCCGGCTACACCATCGTCAACGAGTTCAGCCTGCCCGAAGACAGCTATTACCGCCCGGCCGTCAAGGCCAAGTGCCGCGACGGCTTCTGCCCGCTGGGGCCGGAGCTGGTGCCGGCGGCGCAGGTGGGCAACCCCGACGCGCTGGGCATCCGCCTGTGGGTCAACGGCGAACTGCGCCAGCACAACAACACCGCCAACTGCGTGCGCAGCGTGGCCCAGCTGATCGCCGAAATCAGCGAGTTCATGACCCTGCATGCCGGCGACGTACTGATTACCGGCACCCCGGAAGGCCGCGTCGATGTGCTGCCCGGTGACCGCGTAAGCGTCGAGATCGACGGCCTCGGCCAGCTGACCAACCCCATCGTCGCCGAACAAGGGCTCGCCCCATGAAGCACGCCCGTATCCAGTTCGACGGCCAGGTCCACGCCGTCACGGTCGAAGACGACCACCTGCGCCTGGCCGATGGCCGCCTGGTGCATCAAGACCAGGTGACCTGGCTGCCACCGGCCACCGGCAGCATGTTCGCCCTGGGCCTGAACTACGCCGACCACGCCGCCGAGCTGGCCTTCACCCCGCCCACCGAGCCGCTGGCGTTCATCAAGTCGCCCGGCACCTACACCGGCCACGACCAGGTCACCTGGCGCCCGGACAACGTCAAGTACATGCACTACGAGTGCGAGCTGGTGGCGGTGATCGGCAAGCCGGCGCGCGACGTCAAGCGCGAGGACGCCCTCGCCTACCTGGCCGGCTATACGGTGTGCAACGACTACGCCATCCGCGACTACCTGGAGAACTACTACCGGCCCAACCTGCGGGTGAAGAACCGCGACGCCACCACCCCGGTCGGCCCGTGGATCGTCGATGCCAGCGATGTGCCAGACCCGTCGAACCTGAAGCTGCGCACCTGGATCAACGGCGAGCTGAAGCAGGAAGGCAGCACCGCCGACATGATCTTCGACATCCCCTACCTGATCGAATACTTCTCCAGCTTCATGACCCTGCAGCCCGGCGACATGATTGCCACCGGCACGCCGGAAGGCCTGGCCGACGTGGTGCCGGGCGATGAAGTGGTGGTGGAAGTGGAAGGCGTCGGCCGCCTGGTCAACCGTATCGTCAGCGAAGCCGAGTTCTTCGCCCGTAAAACCCAAGAGGCATGAACATGATCAAGCACTGGATCAACGGCCGCGAAGTCGAGAGCCGTGACACCTTCATCAACTACAACCCGGCCACCGGTGAAGCCATCGGCGAAGTGGCCAGCGGCGGCGCCGAGGAAGTCGCCCAGGCCGTGGCCGCGGCGAAAGAGGCCTTCCCGAAATGGGCCAACACCCCGGCCAAGGAGCGCGCCCGGCTGATGCGCCGCCTCGGCGAGCTGATCGACCAGAACGTGCCGCAACTGGCCGAGCTGGAAACCCTCGACACCGGCCTGCCGATCCACCAGACCCGCAACGTGCTGATCCCCCGCGCCTCGCACAACTTCGACTTCTTCGCCGAAGTGTGCACGCGCATGGACGGCCACAGCTACCCGGTCGACGACCAGATGCTCAACTACACCCTGTACCAGCCGGTCGGCGTGTGCGGGCTGGTGTCGCCGTGGAATGTGCCGTTCATGACCGCCACCTGGAAGACCGCGCCATGCCTGGCGCTGGGCAACACGGCGGTGTTGAAGATGAGCGAGCTGTCGCCGCTGACCGCCAACGAGCTGGGCCGCCTGGCGGTCGAGGCCGGCATCCCCAACGGTGTGCTCAACGTGATCCAGGGCTACGGTGCCACCGCCGGCGATGCCCTGGTGCGCCACCCGGACGTACGCGCCATCTCTTTCACCGGCGGCACCGCCACCGGCAAGAAGATCATGCAGACCGCGGGGCTTAAAAAGTACTCGATGGAACTGGGCGGCAAGTCGCCGGTGCTGATCTTTGAAGACGCCGACCTGGACCGAGCCCTGGACGCCGCGCTGTTCACCATCTTTTCGCTCAACGGCGAGCGCTGCACCGCCGGTAGCCGCATCTTCATCCAGGAGAGCGTGTACCCGCGCTTCGTCAGCGAGTTCGCTGCCCGTGCCCGGCGCCTGATCGTCGGCGACCCGACCGACCCGAAAACCCAGGTCGGCTCGATGATCACCCAGCAGCACTACGACAAGGTCAGCGGCTACATTCGCATCGGCATCGAGGAAGGTGCGCGCCTGGTGGCCGGTGGCCTGGAGCGCCCGGCGGGCCTGCCGACGCACCTGGCCAAGGGGCAGTTCATCCAGCCCACGGTGTTCGCCGATGTGAACAACCGCATGCGCATCGCCCAGGAGGAGATCTTCGGCCCGGTGGCGTGCCTGATCCCGTTCAAGGACGAGGCCGAGGCGCTGCAGTTGGCCAACGACACCGAATACGGCCTGGCCTCGTATATCTGGACCCAGGACATCGGCAAGGCACATCGTCTGGCCCGGGGCATCGAGGCCGGGATGGTGTTCATCAACAGCCAGAACGTGCGCGACCTGCGTCAGCCGTTTGGTGGGGTGAAGGGTTCCGGGACTGGCCGCGAAGGGGGACAGTACAGCTTCGAGGTGTTTGCCGAGATCAAGAACGTGTGTATTTCCATGGGTAGCCACCACATTCCGCGCTGGGGCGTCTGACGCCATCGCGGGGCAAGCCCGCTCCCACAGGTTCCATGCAGCCATCGTGGGAGCGGGCTTGCCCCGCGATTCGGCCACAACAACAATCACAGGAGATTCCCATGGGCAAACTCGCTCTCGCCGCCAAGATCACCCATGTACCCTCGATGTACCTGTCGGAACTGCCCGGCCCGCGCCAGGGCTTTCGCCAGGCGGCCATCGACGGTCACCTGGAAATCGGCCGGCGCTGCCGCGCACTGGGCGTCGACACCCTGGTGGTGTTCGACACCCACTGGCTGGTCAACGCCAACTACCACATCAACTGCGCCGCGCATTTCGAAGGCCTGTACACCAGCAACGAACTGCCGCACTTCATCGCCAACATGAACTACGGCTTCCCCGGCAACCCGGAACTCGGGCGCATCCTGGCCGAGGAGTGCAACCGCCTGGGCGTGGAAACCATGGCCCACGACGCCACCACGCTCGCCCCGGAGTACGGCACCCTGGTGCCGATGCGCTACATGAACACCGACCAGCACTTCAAGGTGGTCTCGGTCTCGGCGCTGTGCACCTCGCATTACCTCAACGACAGCGCCCGCCTGGGCTGGGCCATGCGCAAGGCGGTCGAGGACCACTACGACGGCACCGTGGCCTTCCTCGCCAGCGGCTCGCTGTCCCACCGTTTCGCCCAGAACGGCCAGGCCCCGGACTTTGCCACCAAGGTGTGGAGCCCGTTCCTGGAAACCCTCGACCATCGCGTGGTGCAGATGTGGCAGGACGGCGACTGGGCCGACTTCTGCGCGATGCTGCCGGAGTACGCGGTCAAGGGCCACGGCGAAGGCTTCATGCACGACACCGCGATGCTGCTCGGCGCCCTGGGCTGGTCGAAGTACGACGGTAAAGCCGAAGTGGTCACGCCCTACTTCGGCTCGTCCGGCACCGGCCAGATCAACGCGATCTTCCCGGTCACCCCTCAGGATGGCAGCACCATCCCCGCCGCCCAGGCCTCCAACCCGGCCGGCGTCACCTCCACCAGCCGCCTGTAAGGAGCGCGCCATGCCCCATCTGGTCCTGCTCTACAGCCCGGATATCGAAGCCGACGCCGACCTGCCCGGCCTGTGCCGCGCCCTGGCCGACTGCATGCTCGAACAACGCGACGAAAACGCCCGTCAGGTGTTCCCTACCGGCGGCACCCGGGTGCTGGCCTACCCCGCCGCCCACGCGGCGATCGCCGATGGCCAGGGCAATTACGGCTTCGTCTACGCCAACCTGCGCATGGGCAGCGGGCGCAGCGCCACGGTGCACCAGCAGGTCGGCGACAACCTGCTGGCCGTGCTGCGCCGCCACCTCGACCCGCTGCTGGCAAAACGCCCGGTCGGCGTGACCCTGCAGATCGACGAAAGCCAGGCCCAGGTGTACGACGCCAAGCACAGCAGCCTGCACCCCCTGTTCAACCGGAATTCCTGAGGTCTTCAATGCTCGACGCCCACATCATCCAGCAAGCCGCCGCCCGCCTCGACCAGGCTGAACGCAGCCGCGAACAGGTTGGTCAGTTCTCCCTGGAGCACCCCTCGATCAGCATCGAGGACGCCTACGCCATCCAGCGCGCCTGGGTTGCGCAAAAGATCGCCAGCGGTCGCAAGCTGGTCGGCCACAAGATCGGCCTGACTTCACGGGCCATGCAGGTTTCCTCGAACATCACCGAACCGGATTTCGGCGCGCTGCTCGACGACATGCTGTTCGACGAAGGCAGCGACATTCCCTTCGAGCGCTTCATCGTGCCGCGGGTCGAGGTGGAGCTGGCTTTCATCCTCGGCAAGCCGCTCAAGGGCCCCAACGTCAGCCTGTTCGATGTGCTCGACGCCACCGAGTGGGTGATCCCGGCGCTGGAAATCATCGACGCACGGATCCAGCAGGTCGACCCGCACAGCGGTGCCACCCGCAAGGTGTTCGACACCATCTCCGACAACGCCGCCAATGCCGGCGTGGTCATGGGCGGGCGCGCCGTGCGGCCCGGCGACATCGACCTGCGCAAGGTGCCGGCGGTGCTCTACCGCAACGGCGTGATCGAGGAATCCGGGGTGTCTGCCGCCGTGCTCAACCATCCGGCCAAGGGCGTTGCCTGGCTGGCCAACAAACTGGCCGCCTATGACGTGGGCCTTGAGGCCGGGCAGATCATCCTCGGTGGCTCCTTCACCCGCCCGGTGGCTGCCCGTCCCGGTGACACCTTCCATGTCGACTACGACCAGCTCGGCTCGATTGCCTGCCGTTTCGTCTGAGGACCGCCCATGGACATGCCCATCAACACCTTCAAGCAACGCCTGCGCAGCGGCCAGGCGCAGATCGGCCTGTGGCTAGGCCTGGCCGACCCGTATTGCGCAGAACTGGCGGCCAACGCCGGTTTCGACTGGCTGCTGCTCGACGGCGAACACGCGCCCAACGACCTGCGCAGCCTGCTCGGCCAGTTGCAGGCCGTGGCGCCCTACCCCGGCCAGCCGGTGGTGCGGCCGGTGGTTGGCGATACCGCGCTGATCAAGCAGTTGCTCGATATCGGCGCCCAGACCTTGCTGGTGCCCATGGTCGAAAGCGCCGAGCAGGCCCGCCAGCTGGTGCGTGCGGTGCGCTACCCGCCGTACGGTGTGCGCGGTGTGGGCAGTGCCCTGGCCCGGGCCTCGCGCTGGAACAGCATCCCCGGTTACCTGGACCTGGCCGACGAGCAGGTGTGCCTGCTGGTGCAGATCGAGAACCGCGAGGGGTTGGCAAACCTGGACCAAATCTGCGCCGTTGATGGTGTGGATGGGGTGTTCATCGGGCCGGCGGACCTGAGCGCGGCCATGGGGCACCGGGGCAATCCGGGGCATCCCGAAGTGCAGGCGGCTATCGAAGACGCCATCGTGCGGATTGGCCGGGCTGGCAAGGCGGCGGGGATTCTCAGTGCCGACGAGACACTGGCGCGGCGTTATATCGAGCTGGGGGCTGCGTTTGTTGCTGTAGGGGTGGATACCACCGTGTTGATGCGCGGATTGCAGCGGTTGGCGGGAGCATTCAAGGAAGGTGTGGTGAATACGACTGCCCAGGGTGGGGTTTACTGACGCGTTCGCCGAAAGATGTGCTGCGCCTATCAGATCGAGCGCCGCCCGCGCGGCGCATCGCGGTGCAAGCCCGCTCCCACATTTGTTTCGGGCCAATGAGTCCTGTGAAAGTACCGCTGCCCGCCTTGGTGCATGTCTTGAGTCAGGTGAAGCAGCGTTAGCGACCACGCCAGAACCGCGTCGTACCAACAAGGCGGACCAGGTGATGGCACAGGAAAGACTGGCCCGAAACAAATGTGGGAGCGGGCTTGCCCCGCGATGCGCCGCGCGGGCGGCGCTCGATCTCATAGGCGCTACAACCCTTTCGGCATACACATCGCGGGCGACATACGGTCTCAAGCCCACCACATCCCCCCGTCACACAGAATCAAATCCCTGGCACACTCAGGCAAGACACCTACCGCTCGTTAGGTGCCCAATAGCTGCCACAGCCAGCGCTTGTGCAAGCCCTGCTTCCTAACAATTCCAACTGTCCAGGCTGCGCCATGATCAACATCGAAACGCCCACCTATTACACCGCGACCAAAAAATACAACCTCAGCTTCCCCACCCTCGAAGCCGACATCGAAGCCGATGTGGTAGTGATCGGCGGTGGCTTCTCGGGCATCAACACGGCCCTGGAGCTGGCCGAAAAAGGCATCACCAATGTCGTCGTGCTCGAAGCCCGCTACCTGGGCTTCGGCGGCACGGGGCGCAACGGCGGGCAGATCATGGCCGGCATCGGCCACGACCTGGAAAAGATCAAGAGCAGCGTCGGCGAACAGGGCCTGCGCGAGATCTTCGAGATCAGCGAACTGGGCGCCGGCATCATCAAGGACCGCATCGCCCGCTACGCCATCGACGCCGACTTCTGCCACGGTTACGGCTACATGGGCTTCAACGCCCGCCAGGAAAAGACCCTGCGCGCCTGGGAGAAAGACTTCAAGGCGATCAACGGCAAGGACGAGATCCGCTTCCTGGGCGGCTCCGAGGTCAAGCAGATCATCGGCTCCGACGCCTACAGCAGCGCCCTGCTGCACATGGGCGGCGGCCACGTGCATTCGCTCAACCTGCTGCTCGGCGAAGCCCAGGCCCTGGTGGGCCATGGCGCACGGATCTTCGAGCACAGCCCGGCGCTGGAAGTGCACTACGGTGAGCGCATCAGCGTGCGCACCGGCCGTGGCTCGGTCAAGGCCAGCAAACTGCTGTGGGCCTGCGACAGCTTCCTCAACAAGCTCGAACCCGAGCTGCACGCCCGCACCGTCAACACCTACGCCTTCCAGCTGATGACCGAACCGCTATCGGATGAACTGATCCAGCGCATCAGCCCGATCCGCGGCGCCTACAGCGATATCCGCCCGGTGATCGACTACTACCGCGTCACCCGCGAGAACCGCCTGCTGTTCGGCGCCGCCACGCCTTTCGTGGAGCACATCCCGAAAGACCTCAAGGCGTGGAACCGCAACCTGATGCTAAAGATCTTCCCGTACCTCAAGGACGTGCGCATCGACCTCGCCTGGGGCGGCCCGATGGCCACCAGCGCCAACCTGTTCCCGCAGCTCGGCACCCTGAGCAACCGCCCCAACGCCTTCTACGTGCAGGGCTATTCGGGCTTTGGCGTCACCCCCAGCCACATCATTTGCAAGATCCTCGCCGAAGGCATGAGCGAAGGCTCCAGCCGCTACGACCTGATCAGCTCGGTCAAGCACGCGCGCATCCTCGGCAAGGACCACATTCGCCCACTGCTGCTGACCGCCGGCAAGACCGTGCATCAGCTGTCGGGCTTCTTCAACGGCCGCCGTTGAGCCTTTTTGAACTGACCAGGAGAACCACCATGACCCTTACCGCCGTCCGCCAGGGTGTGCAACTGTCCGAACTCGATGCCTGGGGCACTGTTGCCGACCTGGGTTCGACCATTCTCGAAGGCGAGGTCAAGTGCTACGGCAAGATGACCCACGGCGCGCCGACCGACCCGGTCAGCAGCGCTTACTTTGGTACCACCCAGGGCAAGTTCCGCATGGTCTACCCGTTCAGTGAACAGGCCGTGATCGTGACCGGGGAGATCCAGCTGACTGATGAGTCCACCGGGCAGGTGACCCGTTACAAGGCAGGTGATGTCTGGTTCGTGACCAAGGGCACGCCGGTGTTGTGGGAAGTGTTGAGCGAGACCTTCGTCAAGCATTACCTTGCGGTAGCCTGATCGAGCCATCGCGGGGCAAGCCCGC
>NZ_JBMOWQ010000295.1:0-2845 GCF_049310485.1 Pseudomonas sp. GZD-209 | reverse complement strand
GCCTTCTTTTTTCAACAGTTCACCAAACTCAGTGGAACTGTTCTTCCTCGGTCGAACCGGTCAGTGCGGTCACCGACGAAGCGCCACCCTGGATCACGGTGGTCATGTCGTCGAAGTAGCCGGTGCCCACTTCCTGCTGGTGCGCCACGAAGGTGTAGCCTTTGCTGGCGTCGGCGAATTCCTGCTCCTGCAGCTTCACGTAGGCGGTCATGTCGTTGCGGGCGTAGTCGTGCGCCAGGTTGAACATGCCGTGCCACATGTTGTGGATGCCGGCCAGGGTGATGAACTGGTGCTTGTAGCCCATGGCCGACAGTTCGCGCTGGAACTTGGCGATGGTGGCGTCGTCCAGGTTCTTCTTCCAGTTGAAGGAAGGCGAGCAGTTGTACGACAGCAGCTGGTCCGGGTATTCCTTCTTGATCGCTTCGGCGAAGCGACGGGCCTCGTCCAGGTCCGGCTTGGCGGTTTCGCACCAGATCAGGTCGGCATACGGCGCGTAGGCCAGGCCGCGGGAGATGGCCTGGTCGAGGCCGGCGCGGACCTTGTAGAAACCTTCACGGGTACGGTCGCCGATCACGAACGGCTGGTCGTACGGGTCGCAGTCGCTGGTCAGCAGGTCGGCGGCGTTGGCGTCGGTACGGGCCAGGATGATGGTCGGTACACCGGCAACGTCGGCAGCCAGGCGGGCAGCCACCAGCTTCTGTACGGCTTCCTGGGTCGGTACCAGTACCTTGCCGCCCATGTGGCCGCATTTTTTCACCGAGGCCAGCTGGTCTTCGAAGTGCACGCCGGCGGCGCCCGCTTCGATCATGTTCTTCATCAGTTCGTAGGCGTTCAGTACGCCGCCGAAACCGGCTTCGGCGTCAGCCACGATCGGTGCGAAGTAGTCGATGTAGCCTTCGTCGCCTGGGTTCTTGCCGGCTTTCCACTGGATCTGGTCGGCGCGACGGAACGAGTTGTTGATGCGCTTGACCACGGTCGGAACCGAGTCGACCGGGTACAGCGACTGGTCGGGGTACATCGACTCGGCCGAGTTGTTGTCGGCGGCAACCTGCCAGCCGGACAGGTAGATGGCCTGGATGCCGGCCTTGACCTGCTGCACTGCCTGGCCGCCGGTCAGGGCGCCCATGCAGTTGACGAAATCTTTTTCTGGGCGGAAGGACGGGTGGGCACCTTGGGTGACCAGCTTCCACAGTTTCTCTGCGCCCTGGCGGGCCAGGGTGTGCTCCGGTTGCAGCGAGCCACGCAGGCGAACGACATCAGCGGCGGTGTAGGTACGGGTCACGCCTTTCCAGCGCGGGTTTTCGGCCCAGTCTTTCTCGAGGGCTGCAATTTGCTGTTCGCGTGTCAGTGCCATGGAAATAAACCTCGTCGCATCGATCTTGAGTGTAATTGTGCTGATGCTCGACAAACGCGGCTCAGAGGGCCGGGCGGCTGTCCTGTTCGGGGGAGTGCGGCGGCGAACGCAGAAGGCTCGAAGGGGGGAAGGGTGTGCAGGCCGGGCGAAGGCGTGCGCTGCAGGTTGGCTCGTGGATGCCGTGCTGCGGTGCTACGCGATTGCTGATGACTGCGGTGATGCGCTTCCGTCCCTCGGGACAACTTCTTCGTTGCAGTCGCAATCCCGTCGAACCGCCTTGTGGGCCGTATGGACACGAAGCGCCTGCGCTGGTGGTGTGCAGGGCGCTCCGAAGACCCTTGCCAGGGCCTCTGATTAGCGGGAGCGAGGCCATCATGCCTTTGCCAAAAAGTGCCTGTCAACGATTTTGTAGTGCTTTTTTCTGGTTACTACATCTTTGGTCTAATGCGACTTGCTGGTCAGTTTCAAGGCCTTTGGTCGAGGCCTTGAATTGCTTGGGATCAGTCAAGAAGGTCGACTTTGACACGCAAAGTCATATTTTCCCCGCGCTGGGTGCTGTAGCTGAGGCTTGACGCACTGCGCTCGGCCTGGCTGTCCTGGTTGTAGCCCGCCAGTGTGATCCATTCACCCAGCCTGCCGGTGACCGTCGTGTCGGTGCTTTGCACTTTCACTACATCGGCACGTTCCTGGCTCATTCGGTCATTATTGGTGCTGATTTGCAGGCGTACGGTGTCACCGGTCAGGCGTGGGGTAACGTAGAAACCCTGGGTGACATTGCGGTATTGAGTGTCGCTCTGGATGCGCCCGTAGCCGTCGGTGGAGGTGCTGGTGATGGGGATGCTCTGGCCCACCTGGATCAGCGCCGGTTGCCCTTCGCTGGCCTGGATCTGCTGCAGGCCGCCTTCGCGGTTGGCGGTGCCGTAGTGGATTACCCGCGCGTTGCCGCGGTTGTCCTGGAAGTTGCTGTCGTTGTTGTCGACACTGATCAGCAGGCGCTTGGGCGCGGTATCCAGTTGCTGCAGCAGGGTGCGCAGGTCGTCGATGCGTTCCTGGCTGGCATTGACGATCAGCTTGTCCTCGAAGGAGCTGACGCTACCGTCCTTGCCCAGGAACGACTGGGCGGCGGGCAGCAGTTCGGCGCTGCTGCGGTGTTGCAGGGGGATGACCTCGGTGGCGGCCTGGGCGGTGAGGCTGGCGGCCAGCAGCAGCGAGGCAAGGAGGGGGCGTAGCGGCATGTCCATGATCTCCGCGGGTGGAGTGAACATGATGGCAAATTTGTCGGCATCTTGCCGGGTGTGAATCACAAGGCGGTGAATGAATGCGCGGTGGCTGCTGCAAGGCAAATTCCGTAACATCGCGGCCCTCAACTTCAGGCTCACACCTTAGGCGCTCTGTCACGTGGGAGCGGGGGGGGGGGGGGGGGGGGGGGGGGGGGGGGGAGAGGGAGGGGAGGGGGGAGGGGGACAGGGGGGGGAGAAGAGAACCCCACAG
>NZ_JBMOWQ010000294.1:0-4416 GCF_049310485.1 Pseudomonas sp. GZD-209 | reverse complement strand
ACGTGGGAGCGGGCTTGCCCCGCGATGGTATCTGGCCAGGCAAAAACGAACGGCCTGCTGACGCTATCGCGGGGCAAGCCCGCTCCCACGCGAAGAGCGCCGGGGCTGCTTACAGGACCCCCATGAAACCCGCTCGCCTACGCGCCGACCTGCTCGCCGGCCTCACCACCTCGTTCGCCCTGGTGCCCGAGTGCATCGCTTTTGCCCTGGTGGCCCACCTCAATCCGCTGATGGGCCTGTACGGCGCGTTCATCATCTGTACCCTGACCGCGCTGTTCGGCGGCCGCCCGGGAATGATCTCCGGCGCTGCCGGCTCGATGGCGGTGGTGATCGTCGCCCTGGTGGTACAGCACGGCGCCCAATACCTGTTGGCCACGGTGCTGCTGGGCGGGGTGGTGATGATCCTGTTCGGCGTGCTGCGCCTGGGCAAGCTGGTGCGCCTGGTGCCTTACCCGGTCATGCTCGGTTTCGTCAATGGCCTGGCCATCGTCATCGCCCTGGCCCAGTTGGAGCACTTCAAAGAGGGTGAGCAGTGGCTCAGTGGCACGCCGCTGTACCTGATGATCGGCCTGGTGGCCCTGACCATGCTGGTGGTCTACGTACTGCCCAAGCTGACCCGCGCGGTGCCACCGGCATTGGTGGCGATCCTCGGCGTCGGCCTGCTGGTGTACCTGTTGGGCTTGCCCACCCGCACCCTCGGCGACATGGCGCACATTGCCGGCGGCTTGCCGCAACTGGCCCTGCCGGACGTGCCGTGGAACCTCGAGACGCTGAAGATCATCGCGCCCTATGCGCTGCTGATGGCCATGGTCGGCCTGCTGGAAACCCTGCTCACCCTCAACCTCACCGACGAAGTCACCGAGAGCCGTGGCTACCCGGACCGCGAGTGCGTGGCGTTGGGGGCGGCCAACATGGTCTCGGGCCTGTGCGGCGGCATGGGCGGCTGCGCGATGATCGGCCAGACCGTGATCAACCTCAGCTCCAACGGCCGTGGGCGGCTGTCGGGGGTGGTGGCTGGGGTGATGATCCTGCTGTTCGTGTTGTTCCTGTCGCCGTTGATCGAGCGTATTCCGCTGGCGGCGCTGGTCGGGGTGATGTTCGTGGTCGCCCAGCAGACCTTCGCCTGGGCCTCGTTGCGGGTGCTGCGCAAAGTGCCGGCGAGCGATGTGCTGGCGATCATTGCGGTGACGGTGGTGACGGTGTTTACCGACCTGGCCATGGCGGTGATGTTCGGTATTGTCATCGCCGCGATCAACTTCGCCTGGCAGCATGCGCGTGAGCTGTACGCCGACAGCCATGTGGATGCGGCTGGCGACAAGCATTACCAGGTGCATGGGACGCTGTTCTTCGCCTCGACCACGCCGTTTCTCAACCAGTTCGACCCGGCCGGTGATCCGGCCCAGGTGACCTTGGATTGTCAGCATTTGAGCTTTGTCGATTATTCGGCGATCGCGGCGCTCAAGACCTTGCGCGAGCGGTATGCCAAGGCGGGCAAGCAGTTGCGGGTGGTGCATCTGTCCGAGCGTTGCAAGAAGCTGCTGAAGCGGGCGGGTGAGCAGCACTGATTCATCGCGGGGCAAGTCGCAGCGGCGCACCGCCGCTCCCACGCATCAGCCACAGGCATTGCGTGGGAGCGGGCTTGCCCCGCGATGGGTTCAGGACTCCCCGCGATTCTTCTTGACGATGCTATCGGCAATGCTCGCCGGTGCCTCGGCATAGCGGGTGAACTCCATGGTATAGCTGGCCCGGCCCTGGGTCATCGAACGCATCGAGGTGGCGTAGCCGAACATCTCGCCCAGCGGCACCTCGGCCCGTATGACCTTGCCGGCCGGGGTCTCGTCGCCGTCCTGGATCATCCCGCGGCGCCGGCTCAGGTCGCCCATGATGTCGCCCTGATACTCCTCGGGCGTCACCACCTCGACCTTCATCACCGGCTCCAGCAACACCGCGCCGCCTTTCTGCGACAACTGCTTGGTGGCCATCGAGGCGGCGATCTTGTAGGCCATCTCGTTGGAGTCGACGTCGTGGTACGAGCCGTCAAACACCGCCGCCTTCAGGCTGATCAGCGGGTAGCCAGCCAGCACGCCGTTCTTCATCTGCTCCTCGATGCCTTTCTGGATCGCCGGGATGTATTCACGTGGCACCACGCCGCCGACGATCTCGTTGATGAACTCCAGCCCTTCCTTGCCCTCGTCGCCCGGGGCAAAGCGAATCCAGCAGTGGCCGTACTGGCCACGCCCACCGGACTGGCGCACGAAGCGGCCTTCGATCTCGCAGGTGTTGCGGATCTTCTCGCGGTAGGCCACCTGCGGCTTGCCGATATTGGCTTCGACGTTGAACTCACGGCGCATGCGGTCGACGATGATGTCCAGGTGCAGTTCGCCCATGCCGGAAATGATGGTTTGCGCAGTTTCCTCGTCAGTCTTGACCCGGAACGACGGGTCTTCCTGCGCCAGCTTGCTCAGGGCGATGCCCATCTTCTCCTGATCGGCCTTGGTCTTGGGTTCGACCGCTACCGAGATCACCGGGTCGGGGAAGTCCATGCGTTCGAGGATGATCGGTTTGTCGATATCGCACAGGGTATCGCCGGTGGTGACATCCTTCATGCCGATCAGCGCGGCGATATCGCCGGCGCACACGTCCTTGATCTCGGCACGCTGGTTGGCGTGCATCTGCACCATGCGGCCGATGCGTTCCTTCTTGCCCTTGACCGAGTTGAGCACCGCATTGCCGGAGCTGAGCACCCCTGAATACACCCGAGCGAAGGTCAGGGTGCCGACGAACGGGTCGGTGGCGATCTTGAAGGCCAGGGCCGAGAACGGTTCCTTGTCGTCTGCGTGGCGTTCCAGGTGCTTCTCTTCATTGTCCGGGTCGGTACCCTTGATCGCCGGGATTTCGGACGGGGCGGGCAGGTAGTCGATCACCGCGTCGAGCATCAAGGGTACGCCCTTGTTCTTGAACGACGAGCCGAGGATGGTCGGCACGATTTCGTTGGCGATGGTGCGTTGGCGCAGGGCTGCCTTGATCTCATCGACCGTCAGCTCCTCGCCGTCGAGGAACTTCATGGTCAGTTCGTCATTGGCTTCGGCGGCCGCTTCGATCATGTGCGCGCGCCATTCGTCGGCCAGTGCCTGCAGTTCGGCGGGGATCGCTTCTTCGCGGTAACTGGTGCCGTTGTCGGCGTCGTTCCAGTAGATGGCCTTCATCTTCACCAGGTCGATCTGGCCGATGAAGTTCTCCTCGCTGCCGATGGCCAACTGGATCGGCACAGGGTGGTGGCCCAGGCGCTTGTCGATCTGCTTCACCACCCGCAGAAAGTCGGCACCCTGGCGGTCCATCTTGTTGATATAGGCCAGGCGCGGCACATGGTACTTGTTGGCCTGGCGCCAGACGGTCTCGGACTGCGGCTCGACGCCATCAGCGCCGCTGAACACCACCACCGCACCATCGAGCACGCGCAGCGAACGCTCCACCTCGATGGTGAAATCGACGTGGCCGGGGGTGTCGATGATGTTGAAGCGGTACTTGTGCTCGAACTGCTTGGTCGAGCCTTGCCAGAACGCGGTGGTGGCCGCCGAGGTGATGGTGATGCCGCGCTCCTGCTCCTGGGCCATCCAGTCCATGGTCGCGGCGCCGTCGTGCACCTCACCCATCTTGTGGTTGACCCCGGTGTAGAACAGGATCCGCTCGGTGGTGGTGGTCTTGCCGGCATCGACGTGGGCGACGATGCCGATATTGCGGTACAGCTCGATGGGGGTCGTGCGGGCCATGGCGGGTCACCTGCGGGTGAGGGTTCTCCCAACTTAGCAGAGCGGGAGAATCCTGCCGTGGCAGGCCGTCAGTCGGCGAGCACTTGCAACTGCCACTGGCCGTCGACTTCCCGGGCCAGGCCGCTGGCCGGCAGCAGGGCCAGCAGGCGGGCGTGCAGGTTGGCCTCGGTGAAGGACTTGAGGGTGGTCATGTCCAGCGCGCCGACGGTGACCAGGTCGTTCTTGGTGTAGGACAGCCAGGCCTTCTTCAGCACCAGCAGCACGTCACTGCCGGCGGTGTTGGCGAAGCGGCGATTCACCGTGCGGCCTTCCAGCTCGAAGGTATGGCGGTGGTTGTAGCTGCTTTCGTCGCCGTTGCCCTCTACGCAGCGATGGCAGCGGCAGGCGCCGTCGGCGAAGGCATTGCGCAGGTAGCTGTTGAAGTCCACGACGGGCTTGAGGGTCAGGCGTTTGTCGACCTCGAACAGGTCGGCGATCAGGGGTTGTTCGGCGCTCACTCGGTATCCTCGCGTGGTGTGGCGTGCATCGGCGGGCACCCTAACAGATCGGGGCATCCAGATCACCTGTTGCAGGCCCGGCCTCTTCGCGGGTAAACCCGCTCCCACAGCGATACGAAATTCCTGTGGGAGCGGGTTTACCCGCGAAG
>NZ_JBMOWQ010000293.1:0-1824 GCF_049310485.1 Pseudomonas sp. GZD-209 | reverse complement strand
AAAATCCCCTCACAACGGGGACTAGTTTTTTGGGTGTGTTTCTTCCCCCATCAAAGAGGCCATTAGAGACAACAAGGGCCGCCTGCCGTACTCTACGCGCCCATACGCCTAATACACCTGTTGAGGTAACCCCGCTTGAGCACCAAGTACCCCTACATCGCCACCGTGACCGTCAGCGCCGAAGACCGTGGGGGCGACACCGAGGCCTCGGAGAATACCAACATGCGCGTGGGCCTCGAGGCGGTGACCGAGGTGCTGAAGAAAGTGCATTTCGTCGGCACGCTCGCGGCTCCCGAAAAAGGCGCCACGCACATCTGCGTCACCCTGGAGAACGGCCTGAGCTACTACGGCCTGATCGTCAACGGCCACGCCGAACTCGAAGGCGGCTGGATCGCCTTCGAATGCGACATGCCTACCCCTGAAGAACTCGGGCTGTAAGCCTCAGCCGAGTTCCGCCAGGCACTGCTCGAGGATATCCAGCCCTTCCTCGAGCACCTGTGGCTCGATGGTCAGCGGTGCCAGCAGGCGGATGATGTGCCGCGCCTTGCCGCTCGGCATCAGCAGCAGCCCCTTGCTACGCGCCGCTTCCAGCACCTTGGCCAGCACCGCTGGCGCCGGGCTGCCGTCGGCATTGAGCAGTTCGATGCCGCGCATGGCGCCGGTGCCGGTCAGGCGCCCGAGCGAAGCGCACACCCCTGAGGTTTTCCAGCGCGCATGGCGCGCGACGATGGCCTGTTCCTGGAGTTCGCCCCAGGTGGCGAGGTTGGCATCGGTCATCTGCGCCAGGCTCGCCAGTGCCGCTGCACAGGCGATCGGGTTGCCCGAGTAGGTACCACCCAGTCCGCCCTTGGGTAGCGCATCGATGATTTCCCTGCGACCGACCACCGCGCCCAGCGGCATGCCGCCGGCGATGCTCTTGGCCAGCAGCAGCAGGTCGGGCTCGATGCCCAGGCGGGGGAACGCAAAGCGTTGCCCGGTGCGGCCGAAGCCCGACTGGATCTCGTCAATGATGATCAGGATCCCGTGCTCGTCGCAGAAGCGCCGCAGCGCCTGGGCAAATGCCGGGTCCAGGGCGAGGAAGCCACCTTCGCCCTGCACCGGCTCCAGGATGAACGCCGCCACGTCCTCCACCGCCAGTTCAACGCTGAACAGCCGCTCCATGGCCTTGAGCGCCTGCTCGCAGGTGACCCCAGTGTCGGTGCTGGGGTAGGGCAGGTGGTACACCGGGCCGGGCAGCTCGCCCACGCGTTGCTTGTAGGGCGCGACCTTGCCGTTGAGGTTGAGGGTGGCCAGGGTGCGGCCATGAAAGCCGCCGTCGAAGGCGATGATGGCCCGCTTGCCAGTGGCGCCGCGGGCTACCTTCAGGGCATTTTCCGCTGCCTCCGCGCCACTGTTGGTGAGCATGCCCGCCAAGGGGTAGCTGACCGGCACGAACTGGCGCAAGCGCTCCATCAGTTCCAGGTACGGGCCATGGGGGGCGGCGTTGAATGCATAGTGGGTCAGGCGCGTGGCCTGCAACTGGATCGCCTCGACCACCGCCGGATTGCAGTGGCCCAAGTTGAGCACGCCAATGCCGCCGACAAAGTCGATATAACGTTTGCCGGCGGTATCCCAGACTTCGGCATTACGGCCATGGGAAAGTGTAATCGGGTGAACGATGGCGATGGACTGGCTGATACTTTCCTGATTCATGTGCACGCGGCCTGTTGTTCGAATTACTGACTATCGAAGCGTGCCGGGGATATATTCCGCAAACGAATTATCGGATTGCGATCATTCCATGGATTCGTGATGTAAGCGATCGCGGGGCAAGCCCGCTCCCAC
>NZ_JBMOWQ010000292.1:0-9301 GCF_049310485.1 Pseudomonas sp. GZD-209 | reverse complement strand
ACGCCAGACGCCGAGGCGCTGGTGTTCGGCGAGCAGCGCCTGAGCTACGCCCAGCTCGACGCCCGCGCCAACCAGCTGGCTCATTGCCTGATCGGCCAGGGCGTCGGCCCGGACGTGCTGGTGGGCATCGCCGCCGAGCGCAGCGTGGAAATGGTGGTCGGCCTGCTGGCGATCCTCAAGGCCGGCGGCGCCTACGTGCCGCTGGACCCGGAATACCCCAGCGAGCGCCTGAGCTACATGTTCGAGGACAGCGGCATTGCCCTGCTGCTGACCCAGAGCCACCTGCAACTGCCGCTGCCGGCCGGGCTGAAGGTGCTGCTGCTCGACCAGCTGGCGCTGGACGGCTACCCGGCGCACGCCCCGGCGGTGGCGGTGAGCCCGGAAAACCTGGCCTACGTGATCTACACCTCCGGTTCCACCGGCAAGCCCAAGGGCGCCGGCAACCGCCACAGCGCGCTGACCAACCGGCTGTGCTGGATGCAGCAGGCCTATGGCCTGGATGGCAGTGACACGGTGCTGCAGAAGACCCCGTTCAGCTTCGACGTGTCGGTGTGGGAGTTCTTCTGGCCGCTGATGACCGGCGCGCGCCTGGCGGTGGCCGGGCCTGGGGATCACCGCGACCCGTCGCGGCTGGTCGAGCTGATCAACGCCCACCGGGTCACCACGCTGCACTTCGTGCCGTCGATGCTGCAGGTGTTCCTGCAGGACGCCCAGGTGGGCAGTTGCACGGGCCTGGCGCGCATCGTCTGCAGTGGCGAGGCGTTGCCGGTGGATGCCCAGCAGCAGGTGTTCGCCAAGCTGCCCCAGGCCGGGCTGTACAACCTGTACGGGCCGACCGAGGCGGCGATCGACGTGACCCACTGGACCTGCCGCGAGGAGGGCGCCGACACGGTGCCGATCGGCCAGCCGATCGCCAACCTGGCCACCTACGTGCTGGACGCCGAGCTGAACCCGGTGCCGGTGGGGGTGATCGGCGAGCTGTACCTGGGCGGCGCAGGCCTGGCGCGCGGTTACCACCGCCGCCCGGCGCTGACCGCCGAGCGTTTCGCCACCAGCCCGTTCGGCAGCGGTGAACGGCTGTACCGCACCGGCGACCTGGCGCGCCAGCGCGCCGACGGGGTGATCGAGTACGCCGGGCGCATCGACCACCAGGTGAAGATCCGCGGCTTGCGCATCGAACTGGGCGAGATCGAGGCGCGGCTGATGGAGCAAGCGCAGGTGCGCGAGGCGGTGGTGCTGGCCCTGGATATCCTCGGCAGCCAGCAGCTGGTGGGCTACCTGGTACCGCAGGACGGCGTGGATACCCACAACCTGCGCGACACGCTGAAGGCCAGCCTGTTGGCGCAGCTGCCGGACTACATGGTGCCGAGCCACTGGGTGCTGCTGGCCGAACTGCCGCTGAGCCCCAACGGCAAGCTGGAGCGCAAGGCCCTGCCGCGCCCGGACGTGAGCCAGGCGCAGGCGGCCTATGTGGCGCCGCAGACTCCGTTGGAGCATGAGCTGGCAGCTCTCTGGCAAGAGGTCCTGCAGGTCGAGCGAGTGGGCACCAGCGACAACTTCTTCGAGCTGGGCGGCGACTCCATTGTCTCGATCCAGCTGGTCAGCCGTGCGCGGCAGGCGGGCATCCGCTTCTCGCCCAAGGCATTGTTCGAGCAGCCGACCATCCAGGCCTTGGCCCAGGTCGCCGAGCGCGGTGCCAGCGCGGCCGTGGCCGAGCAGGGCCCGTTGCTCGGCGTCACGCCACTGCTGCCGTTCCAGAAGGTGTTCTTCGACACCGCCATCCCCGAGCGCCAGCACTGGAACCAGTCGGTGCTGTTGCAGCCGACCGAAGTGCTCGACGCGACGATGCTGCAGCAGGCCCTGGATGCCCTGGTCGAACAGCATGACGCCCTGCGCCTGCGTTTCACCGAGGTCGACGGCCAGTGGCAGGCCAACTGCGACGCTCCCGGCCAGGCTGCCAGCCTGACCTGTGTGAGCCTGGCTGACCTCGATGCCCTGGGCAGCCATGCCGATGCCCTGCAGCGCAGCCTCGACCTGAGCGAGGGGCCGTTGTTCAAGGCCCTGCTGGCGACCTGTGGCGAGGCTGGCCAGCGCTTGCTGCTGGTGGCCCACCATCTGGTGGTGGATGGCGTGTCCTGGCGCATCCTGCTCGAAGACTTGCAACAGGCCTGTCGCCAGTTGGCCAAGGGGCTTGCCCCTGGCCTGGCGGCCCGCAGCACCTCGGTGCGCGGCTGGGCCGAGTACCTGCAAAGCCATGCGCGCGATACCCAGGAGGCGACCCTTGCCCATTGGCGTGGGTTGCTTGAAGGCCGCGACGGCGACCTGCCGCAGGCGCGTGTCGGGGCCAGCCTGCAACGGCAACTGGCGCGCAGCTGTGTGTCGCGCTTCGATGCCGAGCTGACTCGCCAGCTGCTGCAGCACGCCGGCTCGGCCTACCGCACCCAGGTCAACGACTTGCTGCTGACCGCCCTGGCCCAGGTGATCGCCCGCTGGACCGGGCGTGAGGATGTGCTGGTGCAGCTTGAGGGCCATGGCCGTGAAGTGCCGTCCGAAGCCTTCGACCTGTCACGCACGGTCGGCTGGTTCACCAGCCTGTATCCAGTGCGCTTGAGCGTCGGCGCCGACCAGCCCGGGTCGATCAAGCAGGTCAAGGAACAGCTGCGTGCCTTGCCCGGCAATGGCCTGGACTTCGCCGCCGCGCGCTACCTGGGTAGTGCCAGTGTGCGCGAGGCCCTGGCCGAGCTGCCGGTGCCGCGCATCACCTTCAACTACCTGGGCCAGTTCGACAGCAGCTTCGCCCAGCAAGGCGGCTTGTTCGAGCTGGCCCGCGAGGCCCGGGGCGAAGAGCTCTCGGCCCTGGCGCCGCTGGGCAACTGGCTGAGCATCGACGGCGGCGTGCAGGGGGGCGAGCTGAGCCTGGCCTGGACCTTCAGTGCGGCCATGTTCGACGAAACCACCATCGCCGCCCTGGCCTCCGACTACGAGCGCACGCTGCGGCTGCTGGTGGAGCACTGCCTGCAGCCGGGGGTGCGGGGCGTGACGCCTTCGGACTTCCCGCTGGCCGGCCTTGACCAGGCTGGCCTGGAACGCCTCGACCTGCCGCTGGCGCGCCTGGACGACCTGTTCCCGTTGTCGCCGATGCAGCAGGGCATGCTGTTCCACACCCTGTATCACAAGGCCGCGGGCGACTACATCAACCAGATGCGTCTGGACGTCGAAGGCCTCGACCCCGAGCGTTTCGTCCAGGCCTGGCAGTGCGCGCTGGACCACCATGACAGCCTGCGCAGCGGTTTCCTCTGGCAAGGCGAGCTCGAACGACCCCTGCAGATGGTGCTGCGCGACTGCGCGCTGCCGTGGCGGCTGATCGACTGGCGTGGCCGCGACGACCTGGCGACCAGCCTCGACAGCCTGGCGGCGGCAGAGCGGGCGCAGGGCTTCGTCCTCGACCAGGCGCCGCTGCTGCGTCTGGTGCTGGTGCGCACCGGCAACGACCGCCATCAGTTGATCTACACCTGCCACCACATCCTGATGGACGGCTGGAGCGTCTCGCGCCTGTTGGCCGAGGTGTTGCAGCGCTATGCCGGGCAGCCGCCGCAGCGTAGCGTCGGGCGTTACCGCGACTACATCGCCTGGTTGCAGGAGCGTGACGTACAGGCCACCGAAACCTTCTGGAAGGCGCAGTTGCGCACGCTGGAGGCCCCGACCCGGTTGGCCGACGTGTTCGGCGCTGCGTCGGTGCAGGCCGCGCCGGTGCCGCAGCAAAGCCTGCAGGTGCCGCTGGACGCCAGCTACAGCGCGCAGTTGCAGGCGTTCGCCCGCAGCCAGCAAGTTACCGTCAACACCCTGCTGCAGGCCGCCTGGTTGCTGTTGCTGCAACGCTATACCGGCCAGGCCACGGTGTGCTTCGGCGCCACCGTGGCCGGGCGCCCGGCGCAGGTCAAAGGCGCGATGGAGCAGATCGGCCTGTTCATCAACACCCTGCCGGTGATCGCCAGCCCACGCCCGCAGCAGCCTGTTGGCGAGTTCCTGCGTGCGTTGCAGGCCAGCAACCTGGACCTGCGCGAACACGAGCATACGCCGCTGTACGAGCTGCAGCGCTGGGCCGGGCAGGGCGCCCAGGCCTTGTTCGACAGCCTGCTGGTGTTCGAGAACTACCCGGTGTCGGCGGCCTTGGCCGAGGCCAGTCCGCAGGGGCCGCGCTTCACCCTGCTGGCCAACCACGAGCAGACCAACTACCCGTTGGTGCTGGCAGTGAACCTCGGCCAGACCCTGCACCTGCAGTACAGTCATGACCCGCAGCTGTTCGATGGCGCCACGGTTGCGCAACTCAACCGCCACCTGCTGCACCTGTTGACCCAGCTGTGCGCTGATGGCGCCCGTCGCCTTGGCGAATTGAACCTGCTGCCGGTGGCCGAGCGCGATCAGTTGCTGCACTGCTGGACGCCCTGCGCCGAGGGCCAGCCGCTGGTGCACCAGCGCATCGCCCAGTGGGCCCGGGAAACGCCCGACGCGGTGGCCCTGCATGCCGGCGATGACACCGTCACCTACGGCCAGCTGGACGCCCGTGCCAACGCTCTGGCCCACGCGCTGCTGGCCCGTGGCATCAAGGCCGAGGACCGGCTCGGCGTGGCCATGCCGCGCTCGGCCGAGCTGATCGTCTGCCTGCTCGCCGTGCACAAGGCCGGCGCCGCTTACGTGCCGCTGGACCCGGAGTACCCGGCCGAACGCCTGGCCTACCTGATGCGTGACTCGGCCATGGTGCTGCTGCTCAGCGATTCGCGTCTGCAAGGCCTGCCGGTCCCCGATGGGCTGGCCGTGCTGCACCCGGATCGCCTCGACCTGTCGGCGTTGCCCTGCACCGCGCCGGCGGTTGCGGTGCTGCCGGCGCAACTGGCCTATGTCATCTACACCTCCGGCTCCACCGGCCAACCCAAGGGCGTGGCGGTCGAGCATGGGCCGTTGGCCATGCACTGCCGGGCGATCGGCCAGCGCTACGAAATGACCCCCGAGGATTGCGAGCTGCACTTCATGTCGTTCGCCTTCGACGGTGCCCACGAGCGCTGGTTGACCAGCCTGACCCACGGTGGCCGCCTGCTGATTCGCGATGACAGCCTGTGGACCGCGCAGAAGACTTACGAGCAGATGCACCGCTTCGGCGTCAGCGTGGCTGCTTTCCCGCCGTTGTACCTGTTGCAGTTGGCCGAGCATGCCGAGCGCGACGGCAACCCGCCGCCGGTGCGGGTGTACTGCTTCGGTGGCGACGCGGTGCCCAACGCCAGCTTCGAGCTGGCCCGCCGCGCCCTGCGCCCACGCTACATCATCAACGGCTATGGCCCGACCGAGACCGTGGTCACCCCGCTGATCTGGAAGGCCGGGCGCGAGGACAGCTGTGGTGCGGCCTACGCCCCGATCGGCACACGCATCGGCCAGCGCAGCGCGCAGGTGCTGGACGCCGACCTCGACCTGCTGCCGGTCGGCCTGCCGGGCGAGCTGTACCTGGGCGGCAGCGGGGTCGCCCGCGGCTACCTGGACCGCCCGGGGTTGACCGCCGAGCGCTTCGTGCCCGACCCGTTCGGCGATGGCGCACGGGTGTACCGCAGCGGTGACCTGGTGCGCCAGCGCAGCGACGGCGTGGTCGACTACCTGGGGCGCATCGACCACCAGGTGAAGATCCGCGGTTTCCGCATCGAGCTGGGTGAGATCGAAGCCAGCCTGCAAGCGCAACCCCTGGTGCGCGAGGCCGTGGTGCTGGCCCGTGACGGTGGTACCGGTCCGCAACTGGTGGGCTACCTGCTGCCCGAAGACAGCGCCGCGCTGCAGCCCGGTGCGACGCAGAGCGAACAGCGCGAGGCCATCCGCCTGGCACTCAAGCGCCAGTTGCCGGCCTATATGGTGCCCAGCCACCTGGTGTTCCTCGAGCGCTTCCCGCTGACCCCCAACGGCAAGCTTGACCGCAAGGGCCTGCCAGCCCCCGACAGCCTGCAGGGCAGCGAAGCCTTCCAGGCGCCAAGCAGCGAGCTGCAGCAGCAGGTCGCGGGCGTCTGGCAGGAGGTGCTCAAGGTCGAGCGGGTAGGGCTGGGCGACAACTTCTTCGAGCTGGGCGGGCACTCGCTGCTGGCTACCCAGGCCACGGCGCAACTGCAGCTGCTGCTGGGCGGCGAAGTGGCGCTGGAACTGCTGTTCGCCAGCGCCAGCCTGGCCGACTACGCCGAGGCGGTGGCCGCCACCCTGAATACACATAGCGAGGACGATTTGAGCGACATGTTCGATTTCATGGCGGAACTGGAGGCCAACTGATGAGCACAATGGACAACCTGGCCCTGGTACAGCGCTTCATCCGCCTGCCGGACGCGCAGCGCAAGGCCTTCTACGACAAGCTCGCCAGCAAGGGCATGAGCCTTGCGCAGCTACCGATCCCGGCGATGCGTGGCGAGTACCCCCGCCTGCCGCTGTCGTTCGCCCAGCAGCGCCAGTGGTTCATCTGGCAGATGGAGCCGCAGGGCGCGGCCTATAACCTGCCGGTGACCCTGCGCTTGCAAGGCCCGTTGGACGTGGCCGCGCTGCAACGCAGTGTCGAGGCCCTGCTGACCCGCCACGAAAGCCTGCGCACGCTGTTCAGCGAGGACAGCCAGGGCGCCAGCCAGCGGCTGCGTGAGGCCGAGCGGCTGGCCATCGACGTGGTGCAGGCGACAGCGGGCGACCAGCCTGGGCAGATCAAGGCCTTCGTCGAGCAGGAGGGCCTGCGCCCGTTCGACCTGCGCGAAGGCCCGCTGTTGCGCCTGAAACTGTTGCGCCTGGGCGCGGACGACCATGTGCTGGCCATGACCCTGCACCATATCGTCTCCGATGGCTGGTCGATGCAGGTCATGGTCGATGAACTGGTGCAGGGCTACGCGGCGTTCAGCCTGGGGCGCGAGCCCGCCTTTGCCGAGCTGCCGATCCAGTACGCCGACTACGCCCTGTGGCAGCGCGCCTGGATGGAAGCCGGCGAGCAGGCGCGCCAGCTCGGCTACTGGACCGCGCGCCTGCGCGCCGACCAGCCGCCACTGGAATTGCCCACCGACCGCTCGCGCCCGGCCGTGCGCAGCAGCGCCGGGCGACGCCTGGACATCGAACTGCCAGCGGGGATCGGTGCCGCGCTGGCCGAACTGGCCCGCGCCCAGGGGGCCACGCTGTTCATGGTATTGCTGGCCTCCTACCAGCTGTTGTTGCAGCGCTACAGTGGCCAGCACGACCTGTGCGTCGGGGTGCCGGTGGCCAACCGCAACCGCGCCGAAACTCGGGGCCTGATAGGCTTCTTCGTCAATACCCAGGTGCACCGGGTGCAGATCGACCCGGCCCAGGGCTTCGACGCCTTGCTGCGCCAGGTGCGTGAAACCGCCCTGGGCGCCCAGGCCCACCAGGACCTGCCGTTCGAGCAACTGGTCGAAGCCTTGCAGCCGGAGCGTAGCCTCAGCCACAGCCCGCTGTTCCAGGTGATGTTCAACCACCAGAGCGAGGCCCGGCGCGCCGAGGGCGGCCTGAACCTGGCGCAGTTGCAGGTGAGCAGCGTGGACTGGGAGGTGCAGACCAGCCAGTTCGACCTGACCCTGGACACCTTCGAATCCGTGGGCGGCTTGAGCGCTTCGTTGACGTATGCCAGCGACCTGTTCGATGGCGCGACCATTGCGCGCATGGCGCGCCACTGGAGCAACCTGCTGCAGGCGATCGTCGCCGACCCTGCCCGGGCGCTGGCCGACTTGCCGATGCTCGACCGTGACGAGCGCGAACGCGCCCTCAACGGCTGGAACGCTACGGCCACCCAGTACCCGCTGCAACGCAGCGTGCAGCAGCTGATCGCCGAGCAGGTGGCGCGTACGCCAGACGCCGAGGCGCTGGTGTTCGGCGAGCAGCGCCTGAGCTACGCCCAGCTCGACGCCCGCGCCAACCAGCTGGCTCATTGCCTGATCGGCCAGGGCGTCGGCCCGGACGTGCTGGTGGGCATCGCCGCCGAGCGCAGCGTGGAAATGGTGGTCGGCCTGCTGGCGATCCTCAAGGCCGGCGGCGCCTACGTGCCGCTGGACCCGGAATACCCCAGCGAGCGCCTGAGCTACATGTTCGAGGACAGCGGCATTGCCCTGCTGCTGACCCAGAGCCACCTGCAACTGCCGCTGCCGGCCGGGCTGAAGGTGCTGCTGCTCGACCAGCTGGCGCTGGACGGCTACCCGGCGCACGCCCCGGCGGTGGCGGTGAGCCCGGAAAACCTGGCCTACGTGATCTACACCTCCGGTTCCACCGGCAAGCCCAAGGGCGCCGGCAACCGCCACAGCGCGCTGACCAACCGGCTGTGCTGGATGCAGCAGGCCTATGGCCTGGATGGCAGTGACACGGTGCTGCAGAAGACCCCGTTCAGCTTCGACGTGTCGGTGTGGGAGTTCTTCTGGCCGCTGATGACCGGCGCGCGCCTGGCGGTGGCCGGGCCTGGGGATCACCGCGACCCGTCGCGGCTGGTCGAGCTGATCAACGCCCACCGGGTCACCACGCTGCACTTCGTGCCGTCGATGCTGCAGGTGTTCCTGCAGGACGCCCAGGTGGGCAGTTGCACGGGCCTGGCGCGCATCGTCTGCAGTGGCGAGGCGTTGCCGGTGGATGCCCAGCAGCAGGTGTTCGCCAAGCTGCCCCAGGCCGGGCTGTACAACCTGTACGGGCCGACCGAGGCGGCGATCGACGTGACCCACTGGACCTGCCGCGAGGAGGGCGCCGACACGGTGCCGATCGGCCAGCCGATCGCCAACCTGGCCACCTACGTGCTGGACGCCGAGCTGAACCCGGTGCCGGTGGGGGTGATCGGCGAGCTGTACCTGGGCGGCGCAGGCCTGGCGCGCGGTTACCACCGCCGCCCGGCGCTGACCGCCGAGCGTTTCGCCACCAGCCCGTTCGGCAGCGGTGAACGGCTGTACCGCACCGGCGACCTGGCGCGCCAGCGCGCCGACGGGGTGATCGAGTACGCCGGGCGCATCGACCACCAGGTGAAGATCCGCGGCTTGCGCATCGAACTGGGCGAGATCGAGGCGCGGCTGATGGAGCAAGCGCAGGTGCGCGAGGCGGTGGTGCTGGCCCTGGATATCCTCGGCAGCCAGCAGCTGGTGGGCTACCTGGTACCGCAGGACGGCGTGGATACCCACAACCTGCGCGACACGCTGAAGGCCAGCCTGTTGGCGCAGCTGCCGGACTACATGGTGCCGAGCCACTGGGTGCTGCTGGCCGAACTGCCGCTGAGCCCCAACGGCAAGCTGGAGCGCAAGGCCCTGCCGCGCCCGGA
>NZ_JBMOWQ010000291.1:0-9369 GCF_049310485.1 Pseudomonas sp. GZD-209 | reverse complement strand
AGATCCAACATCGCAATCGCGGGGCAAGCCCGCTCCCACAGGGCCTGTTGATTGCACTATGCAGGGCACAGCAAAAAGGGCACCCGAAGGTGCCCTTTCGTTCATCCCCTCCGAACTCAGTTCAGCGCAGGCTTGTCGCCATTGATCGGGATGCGCTTGGCCTTGGCTTCTTCCGGCACCACGCGCAGCAGTTCGATGCTGAGCAGGCCGTTGGCAAGGCCAGCACCCTTGACCTCGATGTGGTCGGCCAGGCGGAACGACAGCTTGAAGGCGCGCTGGGCGATGCCCTGATGCAGGAAGGTGACGCCTTCGTTGCCGTTATCGCGCTTGCCACCGGACACGGTCAGGACGCCTTTTTCGACCTGCAGGTCGAGGTCCTGTTCCTGGAAACCGGCAGCGGCAACCACGATGCGATAGTGGTCTTCACCATGCTTTTCCACGTTGTAGGGCGGGTAGCTGCTACCGGCCTCGTTGCGTGCTGCAGCTTCGAACAGGTCGTTGAAACGGTCGAAGCCGACGGAGTTGCGGAAAAGGGGTGCGAGAGAGAAAGCGGTGGTCATGGTCATAAACTCCTGAGAGTCAGCAAGTAAGTCACTACGCGACCCGACTTCGGCATCGCGTACTCAAAGAGATATGGCCGGGCAAAACGCTTTCAAGGGCCCTTCAATAAATTTTTGCTGACGTGCAAACGCAATCGCGGGGCAAGCCCGCTCCCACTAAGTGGACTGCCCCCAAGGGTTGGATTGGTGTCCAACTTCTTGGGGGCAGTCCAAAGTATCCCTCGTGGGAGCGGGCTTGCCCCGCGATAAGGGCGGATCAGGCGACGCAAGCTTCGGCAAACGACGCCTGACACCCCAATAAGCCACTGATCCGCTGGCAATCATCCTCACGCCGCAACTCGGCGAACAGCAGCACCGCCTCGGGATAACCCCGGGTCAGCATCGCCAGCCACTGCTTCATGCGCCCCGGCGCATAGCGCGGCGACAGCTTGGCCTGCGCCTGTCGCCAGAACTCGCGCAGCAACGGCAGCAGGTCGTCCCAGCTCATCGGCTGGTAGTCACGGCCATCGCGGGCGGCCGCGATCTGCAGGGCCAGGTCCGGGCGCGACACCAGGCCGCGACCGAGCATGATGTCCTCGGCGCCGCTCACTTCGCGGCAGCGTCGCCAGTCGTCGACGGTCCAGATCTCGCCATTGGCGAACACCGGCACCTTGACCACATCCTGCACCCGCGCCACCCACTCCCAGTGGGCCGGCGGCTTGTAGCCCTCGACCTTGGTCCGCGCATGCACCACCAGGTGCGCCGAGCCGCCTTCGGCCAACGCCGTGGCGCACTCCAGCGCGCCATCCGGGCTGTCGAAGCCCAGGCGCATCTTGGAGGTCACCGGAATGTGCGCCGGCACGGCGCGGCGCACCTCACGCACGATGGCATGCAGCAACTCCGGCTCCTTGAGCAGCACTGCCCCGCCACGCGACTTGTTGACGGTCTTGGCCGGGCAGCCGAAGTTCAGATCGATCACCGGGGCCCCCAGCTCGCAGGCCAGTGCCGCGTTCTCGGCCAGGCATACCGGGTCCGAACCGAGCAGTTGCACACGCATTGGCACGCCGGCCGCGGTGCGCGCCCCCTGGCGCAGTTCCGGGGCCAGTTTGTCGAACGAGGATTCCGGCAACAGGCGATCGCAAACGCGGATGAACTCGGTGACGCACCAATCGATGCCACCCACCCGGGTCAGGACGTCGCGCAGGATGTTGTCGACCAGCCCCTCCATCGGGGCCAGGGCAATTTGCATGTGAGGGTCTCAGGGCGCAAAAGGCGGCAGTCTAGCAAAAAACCGCCGCTTTTCAGTTGCCGATCAGCGCCGCGCCGTAGCCGTCGAGGAACTCCGCCGGCATGCGCCTGGGTTTGCCAGTGGACAACTCGATGCAGGCGAAGGTGGTGTGTGCGCGCAACAGGGTGACGCCGTCGCTCGGGCGCTTGAGCTGGAAACGCCGGGTCATGCGCAGACGCTGGTCCCAGTCGACGATCCAGGTGGCCAGTTGCAGCTCGTCATCTTCGTAGGCGGCAGCGAGGTAGTCGATCTCGTGGCGCACCACGGCCATGGCCCGGTCCAGGCGACGGTATTCGGCCAGGTCCAGCCCCAGGCGCTGGGAATGGCGCCAGGCGCAGCGCTCCAGCCAGGTGACGTAGACCGCATTGTTGGCGTGGCCTAGGCCATCGATGTCCTCATTGCCGACGCGAAGGTCGATGGTGAATGGTGCCGCCAGATCCCAGCTCATGCCCGCTCCTGGTTGTTCGTGAACGGGCAGAGTGTAACGGATGCTCAGGCGCTTTGTCGGGCGCGCTCATTGGTGCGCGCCAGCAGTTCGAGTACCGCCTCACCCAGCCGCGGGTCAGCCAGTACGCGCACGTGGCCACCCTCTTCGAGCAAAAGCAGGCGGCTGTCGAACCAGGCCTTGTGAATGACCTGCGATTCACCAGCCGGCACCAGCACATCATCACTGGCATGCACCACCAGGCCCGGCAGGTCCAGTTGATAACCGGTGACATCCAGGCGCGCAATCTGCACGCCGATATCACGCTCGACCTGGCGAATGAAGGCCGCCCTGGCCCGCGCCGGCAACCCCAGATGCCGGGCGAAACCGCGCATCACCCCCAGCAACCGGGCTGGCGCGGCAATACTCACGGCCGCTTCGGCACGCAACCCCCACTGCAGCGCCAGCAGCACGCTGGCGCCACCCATGGAATGCCCAATCACCGCGCGCAGCGGCGGCAACTCGGCCGCGGCCTCCAGCAAGGCGCGGGCGAACAGCACCACATGGGCCTGATGCCCTGGCGAGCGCCCATGGCCCGGGCCCTCCAGCGACACCACGGTATGCCCGGCAGCGACCAGGGTTTCGATCAGTGCGGCGAACTGGGTTGGCCGCCCTTCCCAACCGTGCATCAGCAACACGGTCGGCCCTTGCCCCCAGCGCAGCGCCGACAGCCCAAAGCGCAGGGTGATGCGCTCGGCGCGAGCCAGCAGCGGCAGCTCCCAGTCCCTCGGTGGCAGGGTGCGCGGGCTCATGAAGGCGCGGCGCATCTTGCCGGCGACGTGTTCAGGGGCCAGGTGGCCGAGGGTGCCGTTGACACCACGAATCCAGCTCAGGGTATTCATCGCCATGCTCCAGGAATGAACGTGCTCAGATCACCGCCGATTTGGCGGCACGCAGGATGCGATCGGACAGTTCGCCAGTGCCCAGGGCCCGCGCCACTGCCAGGCCACCCACCATCAGGGCGAAGTCGGCCAGGGCCTTGTCCATGTCTTCGGGGCGGTCGACCATCTGCGCGGTCATCAGCTCGATGTGCTCCACCAGTACTTCACGGAAAGCCTCTGGCAGGCGCTGCATTTCGCTGAGTGCATTGGGTAGCGGGCAGGCCGCCACTTCTGCGTCACGGTGCTTGCGCGAGAGATAGAAAGCGGCAACCAACGCACGACGGCCAGCACCGTCCAGGCTCGGGTCAACCCCGGCGAGCAAGGCCCGGCGCTCGGCCAGCAACTGGCTGAAGGCCTCCAGCATGAGCTCATCCTTGCTGTCGAAATGGGCGTAGAAACCACCCACGGTCAGCCCGGCGGCGCCCATGACCTGGCTCACACTGGGCTCGGCCGGCCCGTGCTGGATCAACGCGCCACGCGCCGCTTCAAGAATGCGTTCGCGTGTCTTGCTCTTCTTGTCGCTCATGGCTCACCTCAAAATATTATGATCGACATATTATGCTTATCATATTTTAAGGCAAGCAAAATCTGCGGCGCGCGAGCGGCCGACAGTGAATTCTCAGGGAGCAGAAAAAACAAAAGGCCCATTCAATAATCGAATGAGCCTTATAAGTCCCGCAAAACGCGGGTAAAAAATGGCGTCCCCTAGGGGACTCGAACCCCTGTTACCGCCGTGAAAGGGCGGTGTCCTAGGCCACTAGACGAAGGGGACGTAACCTTCGTGCCGATCCGTTTTCACGAATCGCGGCGAATTGGTGGAGCTAAGCGGGATCGAACCGCTGACCTCCTGCATGCCATGCAGGCGCTCTCCCAGCTGAGCTATAGCCCCGAGGTAAAACAAAAGGCTCACACAAAGATGATGAGCCTTTCAACTCCCGCAAAACGCGGGTAAAAGTGGCGTCCCCTAGGGGACTCGAACCCCTGTTACCGCCGTGAAAGGGCGGTGTCCTAGGCCACTAGACGAAGGGGACGTAACCTTCGTGCCGATCCGTTTTCACGGACCGCGGCAAAATTGGTGGAGCTAAGCGGGATCGAACCGCTGACCTCCTGCATGCCATGCAGGCGCTCTCCCAGCTGAGCTATAGCCCCGGATTTCTAGCCTCTCGGCCCAGCGACATGATTAAACATCGCTTGTGCAAAACTGGCGTCCCCTAGGGGACTCGAACCCCTGTTACCGCCGTGAAAGGGCGGTGTCCTAGGCCACTAGACGAAGGGGACGAACCTTCTTACCTTCAAGACCCGGTTGCTGGACCCGGTCTTGCTTACCGGCATTGCCGTTAAGCGGAATTTGGTGGAGCTAAGCGGGATCGAACCGCTGACCTCCTGCATGCCATGCAGGCGCTCTCCCAGCTGAGCTATAGCCCCACAATGTCGCTTTGAACCGAATCGCTGGCTGGGTGCCTGGCGTTTCGTTTTCGTTCATCGCTGTGGACGGGGCGCATATTAAGTTCCGATTGCAGGGCTGTCAAACGAATTTTTGAAATTAATCAAAAAATTTTTCACAGATAACAATCACTTACCGCCCTGCCCTGCTCTTCAATGCAAACAAAGTCCCGTGGCAGCGGGCTTGCCCCGCGATCGCGATGGTCAATGCAACATCGCAACCCCCCCCCTCTTTTCCCCCCCCCCCCCCCCCCCCCCCCCCCCCCCCCCCCCCCCCCCCCCCCCCCCCCCCCCCCCGCTCCCACGAAAGCAAAAGCCGCTATCAGGCGATATTCGCCAGCAGCTTTTCCCACTCTTTGTTTTCTTTCTTCGACACGCCGCCCAGCAGGTCCAGGGCCTGGCGCAGGCGGTAACGAGTCAGGTCTGGGCCGAGGATTTCCATGGCGTCGAGCACCGAAACCGAGCTGGCCTGGCCAGTAATGGCGGCGAACATCAGTGGCATGGCATCGCGCAACTTGAGTTCCAACGACTCGACCACCGCCTGGATGCAGGCGGTGATGCGGTCCTTCTCCCACTGGCGCAGGCTTTCCAGTTTCCACAGGATCAGCTGCATTACCTGGCGCACCTGGTCGGACGACAGTTTCTTGCTCTCGAACAGCTTGGCGTCAAGCTTCAACGCGCCTTCGAAGAAGAAGCCACCCAGCGGGGCAACCTGGCTGAAGGTTTCAACCCGGCCCTGCACGTGCGGGGCGATCTTCATCATGTAGTCGCTGTTGAAGGCCCACTTCTGCAGGCGCGCGGCAAATTCTTCAACCGGCAGCTCACGCAGCCACTGGCCGTTGAGCCAGGACAGCTTCTCGATGTCGAAGATCGGGCCGCCCAGCGAGATGCGCGACAGGTCGAAGTGCTCGACCATCTCTGCCAGCGAGAACTTCTCGCGCTCGTCCGGCATCGACCAGCCCATGCGGCCCAGGTAGTTGAGCATCGCTTCGGGCATGAAGCCCATGCGCTCGTAGAAGGTGACCGAGGTCGGGTTCTTGCGCTTGGACAGCTTGGACTTGTCCGGGTTGCGCAGCAGCGGCATGTAGCACAGCTTGGGCTGCTCCCAGCCGAAGTACTCGTACAGCTTGATCAGCTTGGGCGCCGAGGGCAGCCACTCTTCGCCACGCAGTACATGGGTGATGCCCATCAGGTGATCGTCGACCACGTTGGCCAGGAAGTACGTCGGCAGGCCGTCGTTCTTCATCAGTACCTGCATGTCCATGCGGTCCCACGGGATCTCGACATCGCCACGCAGCATGTCCGGCACCACGCAGATGCCTTCGCTCGGCACCTTCATGCGGATCACGTGAGGCTCGCCGGCCGCCAGGCGGCGCTGCACTTCCTCATCGCTCAGCAGCAGGGCGCGGCCGTCGTAGCGCGGGGTCTCGCCGCGGGCCATCTGCTCGGCACGCATCTGCTCCAGCTCTTCGGCGGTGCAGAAGCAGTAGAAGGCGTGGCCTGCATCGACCAGCTCCTTGGCGTACTTGGCGTAGATCTCGCCACGCTCGCTTTGCCGGTACGGGCCGTGCGGGCCGCCGACGTCCGGGCCTTCGTTCCATTCGATGCCGAGCCAGCGCAGGGCGTCGAAGATCTGCTGTTCCGACTCGCGGGTGGAGCGCAGCTGGTCGGTGTCTTCGATACGCAGGATGAACTCACCGCCGTGCTGCTTGGCAAAGCAGTAGTTGAACAGGGCGATGTAGGCAGTGCCGACATGGGGGTCGCCAGTGGGCGATGGCGCGATACGCGTGCGAACGGTGGTCATGGAGAGTCTCGAACGAAGATTCAAACAAAGGCGGGATGTTAGCAGGGAGCGGGCACTGGGCTCCAGCAATGGCGCTTTCGTCACTTGTGACGGTGCCGGTTGCGCCTGTTAAATTTGCTTACACTTCTGGAACCATAGTCCTCATGCCCGCCCAACTCAAACGTCGCTTGCTGATCTTCATCACCCTGGTCGCGCTGATCGCCCTCTCCTTCCTCGCCCATTGGTACTTCAAGGGGCGCTTCTTCGAGAGCACCGACAACGCCTATGTACAAGGCGAGATCACCCGCGTTTCCAGCCAGCTCGGCGCGCGCATCGATGAAGTGAGGGTGGAAGACAACCAGCATGTCAGCAAGGGTGACTTGCTGGTGCGCCTGGAAGTCGCCGATTTCGAACTGGCCGTGGCCCGCGCCCGCGCCGCGCTGGCCACCCGCGAAGCGGAACGGCTGCAGGCGCAGAGCCGGCTGGCCCAGCAAGGCAGCCTGATTGCCGCCGGCCAGGCCCAGGTGGCCGCCAACCAGGCCACCCTCGACCGCTCGCAGCTCGACCTCAACCGCGCCCAGGCCCTGCGCAAGCCAGGCTTCGTTTCCGAAGAGCGGGTCACCACCCTCTCGGCGGAAAGCCATGTGGCCCGCTCCCAGGTGGACAAGGCCCAGGCCGATCTCAAAGGCCAGCGCCAGCAGGTCGATGCCCTGAGCGCCGAACTCAAGCGCCTCGATGCACAGATTGCCAATGCCCGCGCCGACCTGGCGCAGGCCGAAATAAACCTGACCCGCTGCGAGATCCACGCGCCGATCAGCGGCACCATCGGCCAGCGCAGCGCGCGCAACGGCCAGGTGGTGCAGGCCGGCGCCTACCTGCTGTCGATCGTTCCGGACCAGGACATCTGGGTGCAGGCCAACTTCAAGGAAACCCAGATCGGCAAGATGCACCCCGGCCAGCGCGCCGAACTGCTGTTCGACAGCTACCCCGACACCCCGATCGAAGGCCGCGTCGACAGCCTGTTCGCCGCGTCCGGGGCACAGTTCAGCCTGCTGCCGCCAGACAACGCCACCGGCAACTTCACCAAGGTGGTGCAGCGCATCCCGGTCAAACTGACCTTCGCCGCCGACAACCCGCTGCATGGCCGCATCCGCCCAGGCATGTCGGTGACGGCCACCGTCGACCTGCGCAGCCAGGGCGACAGCCGCGATGGCCGGTGACCAACTGCTGCGGCCCAGCGCAGAGCCCACCCGGCGCGACTGGATCGCAGTGATGAGCGTGATGCTCGGCGCCTTCATGGCGGTGCTGGACATCCAGATCACCAACTCTTCGCTCAAGGACATCCAGGGCGCGCTGTCAGCCACCCTTGAGGAAGGCTCGTGGATTTCCACCTCCTACCTGGTGGCCGAGATCATCATGATCCCGCTGACCGCCTGGCTGGTGCAGTTGCTGTCGGCCCGGCGCCTGGCGGTGTGGGTGTCGCTGGGTTTCCTGGCCTCGTCGCTGCTGTGCTCGATGGCCTGGAACCTGGAAAGCATGATCGTGTTCCGCGCCCTGCAGGGCTTCACCGGCGGCGCACTGATCCCGCTGGCGTTCACCCTGACGTTGATCAAACTGCCGGAACATCATCGCGCCAAGGGCATGGCCATGTTCGCCATGACCGCCACCTTCGCCCCGTCGATCGGCCCGACCCTGGGGGGCTGGCTGACCGAGAACTGGGGTTGGGAGTACATCTTCTACATCAACATCCCGCCAGGGCTGCTGATGATTGCCGGGCTGATGTACGGGCTGGAAAAGAAGGAAGCCCATTGGGAGCTGCTGAAGAGCACCGACTACGCCGGCATCGTGAGCCTCGGCCTGGGCCTGGGCTGCCTGCAGGTGTTCCTTGAAGAAGGCCACCGCAAGGACTGGCTGGAATCCAGCCTGATCGTCGGCCTGGGCAGTGTCGCCCTGGTCAGCCTGATCCTGTTCGTGATCCTGCAGCTGTCCCGCCCGCACCCGCTGATCAACCTGCGCATCCTCGGCAACCGCAACTTCGGTTTATCCAGCATCGCCAGCCTGGGCATGGGTGTGGGGCTGTACGGCTCGATCTACCTGCTGCCGCTGTATCTGGCACAGATCCAGGGCTACAACGCCCTGCAGATCGGCGAGGTGATCATGTGGATGGGGGTGCCGCAGCTGTTCCTGATTCCGCTGGTGCCGCTGCTGATGAAGGTGATCTCGCCAAAGCTGCTGTGCGCCTTGGGCTTTTGCCTGTTTGGCGTGGCCAGTTTCAGTTCGGGGGTGCTCAACCCGGACTTCGCCGGGCCGCAGTTCAACCAGATCCAGGTGATCCGCGCCCTTGGCCAGCCGATGATCATGGTGACCATCTCGCTGATCGCCACGGCCTACATCCAACCCCAGGATGCGGGGTCGGCGTCGAGCCTGTTCAACATCCTGCGCAACCTCGGCGGCGCAATTGGCATCGCCTTGCTGGCGACCTTGCTGGATGCGCGGGCCAAGGTGTACTTCGACTACCTGCGTGAAGCACTGGTGCCGAGCAACCCGCAAGTGGCCGAACGCCTGGCGCAACTCACCGAGCGGTTGGGCAACGACACCGCGGCGCTGGGCAAGCTCAGTGAGATCACCCACCAGCAGGCGATGATCATGGCCTACAACGATGCCTTCCACTTCGTCGGGATCGGGCTGGCGGTGAGCATGCTGGCGGTGTTGTTGACGCGCAAGTTGCCGCAGGGGTTGAAGGCCGGGGAAGCTCATTGAGGTAGCCGGCCTGCAGGAGCGGCCTTGCCTAGGCTCTGTACGAAAAGTATGGTCATCCATCGTTGTGGGAGCGGGCTTGCCCCGCGATCTGCCGCAACGCGGCAGCAAAACCTGGATTCGCGGCGTCTTTGACACTATTTGATATCGGGTATAGGAGCGCTTCGCACTCCATCGCGGGGCAAGCCCGCTCC
>NZ_JBMOWQ010000290.1:0-9369 GCF_049310485.1 Pseudomonas sp. GZD-209 | reverse complement strand
TTGTCCCGCGATAGCGCCAGACCAGACAACCTCGTCGCCTGCACTGACGCCATCGCGGGGCAAGCCCGCTCCCACGCTGCCCCCTCTGCCCTCCCCTCCCTTGCACCCCCTCCGAACACAACTAAGCTTGTTGCCACAGTGGCCCCGCTCGCATGCAGCCGGAGCAGACGTGGTGCACAGCCTGACACCACGCAGCGATTCCAGCCTTGCGAGCCCGCGCTTTGGGATGATGCCTTGCGTGCCCGTCCCGGCAATAAAAGCTTGACCGATCGATCAGAAAAACATGGGAAACGGTACACATTACAAAGATTTATTTGTGTACAATCGTTCGAACCCCTACGCCACGGGACGGTGGCGAACAGGGTCTGGACACGGGTCGGCACCAGTCGCCTTGCATTGTAATAACCCTGGTGGTTATCGATACTGGCGCCGATTTACCAACCAACAAGAATACCCAAACCGTGGAACCTTAGAATGAGCACTGCAATCAGTCCGACTGCTTATAACTATAAGGTCGTCCGCCAGTTCGCCATCATGACGGTGGTCTGGGGGATCCTTGGCATGGGGCTTGGCGTCTTCATCGCCTCGCAACTGGTATGGCCCCAGCTCAACCTGGACCTGCCATGGACGAGCTTCGGCCGCCTGCGCCCACTGCATACCAACCTGGTGATCTTCGCCTTCGGCGGCTGTGCCCTGTTCGGCACCAGCTACTACGTGGTGCAGCGTACCTGCCAGACCCGCCTGATCTCCGACAGCATGGCCGCCTTCACCTTCTGGGGCTGGCAGGCGGTGATCGTCGGCGCGCTGATCACGCTGCCCATGGGCTTCACCACCACCAAGGAATACGCCGAGCTCGAGTGGCCGCTGGCGATCCTGCTGGCCATCGTCTGGGTGACCTACGGGCTGGTGTTCTTCGGCACCATCGTCAAGCGCAAGACCAAGCACATCTATGTCGGCAACTGGTTCTACGGTGCCTTCATCGTGGTCACCGCGATGCTGCACATCGTCAACCACATCTCGCTGCCGGTGAGCCTGTTCAAGTCGTACTCGGCCTACGCCGGCGCCACCGACGCGATGATCCAGTGGTGGTACGGCCACAACGCCGTGGGCTTCTTCCTCACCACCGGCTTCCTCGGGATGATGTACTACTTCGTGCCCAAGCAGGCCGAGCGCCCGATCTATTCCTATCGCCTGTCCATCGTGCACTTCTGGGCGCTGATCACCCTGTACATCTGGGCCGGCCCGCACCACCTGCACTACACCGCCCTGCCGGACTGGGCGCAGTCGCTGGGCATGGTGATGTCGATCATCCTCCTGGCGCCGAGCTGGGGCGGCATGATCAACGGCATGATGACCCTGTCGGGGGCCTGGCATAAGCTGCGCACCGACCCGATCCTGCGTTTCCTGGTGGTATCGCTGGCGTTCTACGGCATGTCCACCTTCGAAGGCCCGATGATGGCCATCAAGACGGTCAACTCGCTGTCCCACTACACCGACTGGACCATCGGCCACGTGCACGCCGGCGCCCTCGGCTGGGTGGCGATGATCTCGATCGGCGCGGTCTACCACATGATCCCCAAACTGTACGGCCGCGAGCAGATGCACAGCGTCGGGCTGATCAACGCGCACTTCTGGCTGGCGACCATCGGCACCGTGCTGTACATCGCCTCGATGTGGGTCAACGGCATCACCCAGGGCCTGATGTGGCGCGCCATCAACGACGACGGCACCCTTACCTATTCGTTCGTCGAAGCGCTGCAGGCCAGCCACCCGGGCTACATCGTCCGCGCCCTGGGCGGTGCGTTCTTCGCCTCGGGCATGCTGCTGATGGCCTACAACGTGTTCCGCACCGTTCGCGCGGCCAACCCGGTACAGGCTGAGGAAGCCGCCAAGATCGTCGTCGTGGGAGCCCACTGATGAAGCATGAAGCAGTCGAGAAGAACATTGGCCTGATGGCCTTCTTCATGGTCATCGCCGTCAGCGTCGGTGGCCTCACCCAGATCGTCCCGCTGTTCTTCCAGGACGTCACCAACAAGCCGGTCGAGGGCATGAAGCCGCGCACCGCGCTGGAAGTGGAAGGCCGCGATATCTACATCCGCGAAGGCTGCGTGGGTTGCCACTCACAGATGATCCGCCCGTTCCGCGCCGAGACCGAGCGCTACGGCCACTACTCCGTGGCCGGCGAAAGCGTGTGGGATCACCCGTTCCTGTGGGGTTCCAAACGCACAGGCCCGGACCTCGCCCGCGTGGGTGGCCGCTACTCCGATGACTGGCACCGCGCGCACCTGTACAACCCGCGCAACGTGGTGCCGGAATCGAAGATGCCGTCCTACCCGTGGCTGGTCGAGAACAAGCTCGATGGCAAGGACACCGCCAAGAAACTGGAAGTCCTGCGCACCCTCGGCACGCCGTACACCGACGAAGACATCGCCGGCGCCCGCGACGCGGTCAAGGGCAAGACCGAGATGGACGCCCTGGTGGCGTACCTGCAAGGCCTTGGCACCCTCATCAAAAGCAAACGGTGACACTGATGGATATCGGGATGATTCGCGGCCTGGGCACCGTCGTGGTGCTGGTGGCTTTCGTGGGCCTGGCGCTGTGGGTGTTCAGCCCGCGGCGCAAAAAGGACTTCGACGAGGCCACGCAGTTGCCATTTGCGGACGACCCCGAGGCCACTCGCCACGTTGAGCACGCGAAAGCGCAAAAAGCTTCTGGGAGCAAACAACAATGACAACCTTCTGGAGTCTGTACGTCACCGTCCTGACCCTGGGCACCATCTTCGCCTTGAGCTGGCTGTTGCTGTCGACCCGCAAGGGCCAGCGCGAAGAGATCACCGACGAAACCGTCGGCCACGCCTTCGATGGCATCGAGGAATACGACAACCCGCTGCCCAAATGGTGGTTCTGGCTGTTCGTCGGCACCGTCGTGTTCGCCCTCGGCTATTTGGTGCTGTACCCGGGCCTGGGCAACTGGAAAGGCATCCTGCCGGGGTACGCGTACGTCGACAACGACAAAAAGACCGAGTTCTCCAACGGCCAGCCAGGCTGGACCGGCGTGCACGAGTGGGAAAAGGAGATGGCCAAGGCCGACGCCCGCTTCGGGCCGATCTTCGCCAAGTTCGCCGCCATGCCGCTGGAGGAAGTGGCCAAGGACCCACAGGCGCTGAAGATGGGCGCACGCCTGTTCGCCTCCAACTGCTCGGTGTGCCACGGCTCTGACGCCAAGGGCGCCTACGGCTTCCCCAACCTGACCGACAACGACTGGCGCTGGGGCGGTGAACCGGAAACCATCAAGACCACCATCATGGGCGGGCGCCACGGCGTGATGCCGGGCTGGACCACGGTGATCGGCGAACAGGGTGTGGCCGATGTGGCGGCGTTCGTGCTGACCAAGCTCGACGGCCGCACACTGCCCGAAGATGCCAAGGCCGACCCGGTCAAGGGCCAACAGATCTTCGCCACCACCTGCGTGGCCTGCCATGGGCCTGAGGGCAAGGGCACCCCAGCCATGGGTGCGCCGAACCTGACCCACCCGCAGGCGTTCATCTACGGCTCGAGCTTCGCCCAGCTGCAACAGACCATCCGCTACGGTCGCCAGGGCCAGATGCCGGCCCAGGAACAGCTGCAAGGCAACGACAAGGTGCACCTGCTGGCGGCGTATGTGTACAGCCTGTCGCAACAGGAGCAGGCACCGGCCAAGGCCGAGTGAGTTGATATGAACGTGGGAGCGGGCTTGCCCCGCGATGGCGTCAGTCGCACCGGACGCCATCGCGGGGCAAGCCCGCTCCCACGTTTTTCAAGGCATAAATCAGGTCTGGGTGACCTGGATCAATTGACACTCGCCATATCACGATTCAAACCATCACCCAACGCGACTAAAGGTCGCAGCACGGCCCCGGCGCGCCAACACAGGCGTATCATGGGCCGCAGAGCGCCAGCAGAACGCGCGCGACTGCGGCCGGCAAGCACTGGCCGCGGCGTTTCTCCACTGCCGTGGGACTAGATGATGAGCAAGCAAATTCCGGTACATGACGTCACCCCGCCTGCCAGCAAAGGGAAGGATTCCGTCGACCTCTACGCATCACGCGAAAAAATCTATACCCGCGCCTTCACCGGCATTTTCCGCAGGCTGCGGATGGTCGGCGGCGCGGTGTTGTTCCTGCTGTATTTCGGTACCGTCTGGTTGAACTGGGGTGGCCACCAGGCCGTGTGGTGGAACCTGCCCGAGCGCAAGTTCTACATCTTCGGCGCCACGATCTGGCCGCAGGACTTCATCCTGCTCTCGGGCCTTCTGATCGTCGCGGCCTTCGGCCTGTTCTTCATCACCGTTTACGCCGGCCGCGTCTGGTGCGGCTATACCTGCCCGCAAAGCGTGTGGACCTGGGTGTTCATGTGGTGCGAAAAAGTCACCGAGGGTGACCGCAACCAACGCATGAAACTGGACAAGGCGCCCATGAGCGGCAACAAGTTCCTGCGCAAATTCGCCAAGCACAGCCTGTGGTTGCTGATCGGCTTCGTCACCGGCATGACCTTCGTCGGCTACTTCTCACCGATCCGCGAGCTGGCCATCGAGTTCTTCACCGGGCAGGCCGATGGCTGGGCCTACTTCTGGGTCGGCTTCTTCACCCTGGCCACCTACGGCAACGCCGGCTGGCTGCGTGAGCAGGTGTGCGTGTACATGTGCCCCTACGCGCGCTTCCAGAGCGTGATGTTCGACAAGGACACCCTGATCGTCTCCTACGACCCGCGCCGTGGCGAAACCCGCGGCCCGCGCAAGAAGGACATCGACTACAAGGCCAAGGGCCTGGGCGACTGCATCGACTGCACCATGTGCGTACAGGTCTGCCCCACCGGCATCGACATCCGCGACGGCCTGCAGATCGAGTGCATCGGCTGCGCCGCCTGCATCGACGCCTGCGACAGCATCATGGACAAGATGAACTACCCCAAGGGCCTGATCAGCTACACCACCGAGCACAACCTGTCCGGGCAGAAAACCCACATGCTGCGCCCGCGCCTGATCGGCTACGCGCTGGTGCTGCTGGTGATGATCGGCGCCCTGGCCACCGCCTTCGCCACCCGCTCGCTGGTCGGCTTCGACGTGGCCAAGGACCGGGTGCTGTACCGCGAGAACGCCCAGGGACGGATCGAAAACGTGTACAGCCTGAAGGTGATGAACAAGGACCAGCGCGACCACGTCTATGTGCTGGATGCCGCCGGCCTGCCGGACCTGCGCCTCGAAGGCCACCGCGAGATCCGCGTGGCCGCCGGCGATATCGTCAGCCTGCCGGTGCAACTGTCGGTTGCCCCGGAGAAACTGCCCTCGACCACCAACGAAATCACCTTCATCCTCAAGGACGCCGACGACAGCGCCAGCCAGGTTGAAGCCAAGAGCCGCTTCATCGGCCCACAGATCCGCTGACTAGAGAGAACACAGACAATGCCTGCCGCCACCGCCGCCAGCCCCTGGTACAAGCACCTCTGGCCCTGGATCATCATCGGCATCCTGGCCACCTCGGTATGCCTGAGCCTGACCATGGTCAGCATTGCCGTGCGCAACCCGGACAACCTGGTCAACGACAACTATTACGAAGCCGGCAAAGGCATCAACCGCTCGCTGGACCGTGAACTGCTGGCCCAGACCCTCAACATCAAGGCCAGCATCCACCTGGACGAACTGACCGGTGAAGTGGACGTGCGCCTGACCGGCAACAGCGCCCCGCAGGCGCTGGAACTGAACCTGATTTCGCCGACCCAGCCCAACAAGGACCGCAAGGTACAACTGGCACGCACCGAGCCGGGCCGCTATGTCGGCCAGCTGGATGACAAGGTCGACGGCCGGCGCTTCGTCGAGCTGCTCGGCAGCCAGGATGACCATGTGTGGCGGCTGTTCGAAGAAGAGAAGGTCGAGCATGGCGTGACCTTGCAGTTGGGGGATGAGGCCATTCAAGGCGCCGAGCACCACTGACCGAACACCGCTCCCACGAACCCGCTGCAGCAAGAAGAGATGTCGATGAGCCAACCCACCCCCTGCTACCACTGCGCCCTGCCCGTCCCCGCCGGCAGCCGCTTCACCGCCGTGGTACTCGGCGAGCCCCGGGCATTCTGTTGCCCGGGCTGCCAGGCAGTGGCCGAGTCCATCGTCGCCGGGGGCCTTGAGCACTATTACCAGCACCGCAGCGACACCAGCGCCAACCCCGAAGCCCTGCCCCGCCAGCTGCAGGACGAACTGGCACTGTACGACCGCAACGACGTGCAACAGGGCTTCGTACGCCATGCCGGCGAACTGGCCGAAGCCACCCTGCTGGTCGAAGGCATCAGTTGCGCCGCCTGCGGCTGGCTGATCGAGAAACACCTGCGCGCCCTGCCCGGGGTTGCCGAGGCACGGCTGAACCTGTCCAACCACCGCCTGCTGGTCAACTGGGCCGACAGCCAGTTGCCGCTGTCCAGGCTGCTGGCCGAGCTGCGCCGCATCGGCTACGCCGCCCACCCCTACCAGCCGGACCAGGCCGCCGAGCAACTGGCCCGGGAAAACCGCAGCGCCCTGCGTCGCCTGGGCGTGGCCGGGCTGCTGTGGTTCCAGGCAATGATGGCGACCATGGCCACCTGGCCAGAATTCAACATCGACCTGTCCCCCGAGCTGCACACCATCCTGCGCTGGGTCGCGCTGTTCCTCACCACCCCGATCGTGTTCTACAGCTGCGCGCCGTTTTTCAAGGGCGCCGCCCGCGACCTGCGCACCCGCCACCTGACCATGGACGTCTCGGTGTCGCTGGCCATCGCCCTGGCCTACTGCGCCGGGATCTGGACGGCGATCACCGGCAGTGGCGAGCTGTATTTCGACACCGTGGGCATGTTCGCCCTGTTCCTGCTGACCGGCCGCTACCTGGAGCGCCGCGCCCGCGAACGTACGGCGGCGGCCACCGCGCAACTGGTCAACTTGCTGCCGGCCTCGTGCCTGCGCCTGGCTGCCGACGGCCAGGCCGAGCGCATCCTGCTCGGCGAACTGCAGTGCGGCGACCGCGTACAAGTGCTGCCCGGCGCGGTGATCCCCGCCGACGGCTGCATTATCGAAGGCCGCTCCAGCGTTGACGAATCGCTGCTCACCGGTGAATACCTGCCCTTGGCGCGGCGCACTGGCGACCGGGTCACCGGCGGCACCCTCAACGTCGAAAGCACCCTCACCATCGAGGTCCAGGCCCTGGGCCAGGACTCACGGCTGTCGGCCATCGTGCGCCTTCTTGAACGGGCGCAGACCGAAAAACCGCGCCTGGCCGAGATCGCCGACCGTGCCTCGCAATGGTTCCTGCTGTTCACCCTGGTGGCGGCGGCGATCATCGGCCTGGTCTGGTGGCAACTCGATGCCGGGCGGGCGTTCTGGATCGTCCTGGCGATGCTGGTCGCCACCTGCCCCTGCGCCCTGTCGCTGGCCACCCCGACCGCCCTCACCGCCGCCACCGGCACCCTGCACAAGCTTGGCCTGCTGGTGACCCGTGGCCATGTGCTCGAAGGCCTCAACCAGATCGACACGGTGATCTTCGACAAAACCGGCACCCTCACCGAAGGCCGCCTGGCCCTGCGCAGCATCCGCCCGCAGGGGCGCCTGGATGCCGACCGCTGCCTGGCGCTGGCCGCCGCCCTCGAGAACCGCTCCGAACACCCCATCGCCCGCGCCTTCGGCCGCGCTGCCCGGCCGGCCGAGGCGGTCAACGCAGTGCCTGGGCTGGGCCTGGAGGGTGAGGTGGACGGCCAGCGCCTGCGCATCGGCCAGGCCACCTTCGTCTGCGCTCTGAGTGGCGCCGAAGTGCCTGGCGTACCCGAGCCGCGCGGCCAGTGGCTGCTGCTGGGCGATCGCCAGGGCCCGCTGGCCTGGTTCGGCCTGGATGACCGCCTGCGCGACGACGCCGCCGACCTGGTGGCCGCCTGCAAGGCCCGTGGCTGGCAGACCCTGCTGCTGTCCGGTGACAGTTCGCCGATGGTTGCCGAGGTGGCCACGCAGCTGGGCATCGACCAGGCCGTCGGCGGCCTGCGCCCGGACGACAAGCTTGCGCGCCTGAAACAGCTCCAGGCCGAAGGGCGCAAGGTGCTGATGCTGGGTGACGGGGTGAACGATGTACCGGTCCTGGCCGCCGCCGACATCAGCATCGCCATGGGCAGCGCCACCGACCTTGCCAAGACCAGCGCCGACGCCGTGCTGCTGTCCAACAACCTGCACGCACTGGTGCAGGCCTTTGCCCTGGCCCGGCGGACCCGCCGCAACATTGTCGAGAACCTGCTCTGGGCGACCCTGTACAATGGCCTCATGCTGCCGTTCGCCGCACTCGGCTGGATCACCCCGGTCTGGGCGGCGGTCGGCATGTCGGTCAGCTCGCTGATCGTCGTGCTCAACGCCTTGCGCCTGACCCGCTTGCCAGCGGCAGCGGGCGTACCGGCAAGCGCGCCACCGTCACTTGGAAGGAAAACCCTATGCCCGCCCTCTACGTGATGATCCCCGCCGCCCTGCTGCTGGTCGGGGTGGCCGTGTACATCTTCTTCTGGGCGGTGGACAGCGGCCAGTACGACGACCTTGAAGGCCCGGCCCACAGCATCCTGTTCGACGACCAGGACCCGCGCCACCAGGCCGCGGTCAAACACGACGAACAACCTCCCGAAGACAAGGACGCCAAACCGAGTGCCTGAACTGATCCCCCTGCTCGGCTCGGCCCTGGTCCTCGGCCTGCTCGGCGGCGGCCACTGCCTGGGGATGTGCGGCGGCCTGATGGGCGCCCTGACCCTGGCCATCCCGCCGGAGCAGCGCAACCGACGCCTGCGCCTGCTGCTGGCCTACAACCTCGGGCGCATCCTCAGCTATGCCGCGGCCGGCCTGCTGCTGGGCCTGGCCGGGGTGGCCCTGGCCAGCAGCCCGCTGGCGATCGGGCTGCGGGTGGTCGCGGCGCTGCTGCTGATTGCCATGGGCCTGTACCTGGCCGGGTGGTGGAGTGGCCTGACACGCATTGAAGCGCTCGGGCGCGGCCTTTGGCGCCATATACAACCGCTGGCCACACGGCTGCTGCCGGTGTCCAGCCTGCCTCGCGCCCTGTTGCTCGGCGCCTTGTGGGGCTGGCTGCCGTGCGGGCTGGTGTACAGCACCCTGCTGTGGGCGGCCAGCCAGGGTGATGCGCTGCACAGTGGGGCATTGATGCTGGCGTTCGGGCTGGGCACCTGGCCGGTGTTGCTGGCCACGGGGTTGGCGGCGGAGCGTGTGGGCAGCGTGCTGCGCAAGCGCGGGGTGCGCATGGCGGGTGGCGTGCTGGTGATCCTCTTTGGCCTGTGGACGCTGCCTGGGCCTCACCAGCACTGGCTCATGGGGCATTGACAGGGAATCGGGGGG
>NZ_JBMOWQ010000289.1:0-9371 GCF_049310485.1 Pseudomonas sp. GZD-209 | reverse complement strand
TTGTTCGACGCCAGCACCGTGGCCCGCCTGGCCAAGCACTGGCAACAGCTGCTGGCCGCCGTGGTCGCCGACCCGGCCCAGCGCATCGGCGCGCTGGCCTTGCTCGATGCCGAAGAAACCCGCGCGCAACTGGCGCAGTGGAACCCCAACCCGGGCACCTTCGCCGCCGAGCAGTGCCTGCACCAGCTGATCGCCGCCCAGGCCGCGGCACGCCCCGAGGCCATCGCCGTGAGCTTCCAGGGCCAGCAACTGAGCTACGCCCAGCTCAACGCACGCGCCAACCAGTGGGCGCACCAGCTGATCGAGCTGGGCGTGGGCCCGGACGTGCTGGTGGGCGTGGCGGTGACCCGCAGCCTGGACATGGTGGTCGGTCTGCTGGCGGTGCTCAAGGCCGGTGGCGCCTACCTGCCGCTGGACCCTCAGTACCCCGAGGACCGCCTGGCTTACATGATCGAGGACAGCGGAATCGGCCTGGTGCTTAGCCAGGCCGAAGTGGTGGGCCAACTGCCGCTGCCGGCGACGGTGCGCTGCCTGCTGCTGGAAGACACCCCGCACACCCAGGCCACGGATGACCCGCAGGTGGCCACCGGCCCGGACAACCTGGCCTACGTGATCTACACCTCCGGTTCCACCGGCAAGCCCAAGGGCACCTTGCTGCCACACCGCAACGTGCTGCGCCTGTTCAGCGCCACCGAGCACTGGTTCGGCTTTGCCGCCGACGACGTGTGGAGCCTGTTCCACTCGTACGCCTTCGACTTCTCGGTGTGGGAGCTGTTCGGCGCGCTGCTGTACGGTGGGCGCGTGGTGGTGGTGGCGCAGGACGTCAGCCGCTCGCCGGAAGACTTCTACGCGCTGCTGTGCGACGAAGGCGTGACGGTGCTGAACCAGACCCCGTCGGCGTTCAAGGCGCTGATGCAGGTGGCGTGCGAGCCGGCCTCGCGGGGCAATGCGCTGCGCCACGTGGTGTTCGGTGGCGAGGCGCTGGACGTCAACAGCCTGCGCCCGTGGTTCGAGCGTTTCGGCGACAGCCAGCCGCGACTGATCAACATGTACGGGATCACCGAGACCACGGTGCACGTGACTTACCGGCCCATCGGCTGGGCCGACCTGGCCCAGGTGGCCAGCAGCCCGATCGGCGAGCCGATCCCGGACCTGTCGTGGTACCTGCTGGACGCCGAGCTCAACCCGGTGCCCAAGGGCTGCGTGGGTGAGCTGTATGTCGGCCAGGCCGGCCTGGCGCGCGGCTACCTCAAGCGCGCCGACCTGACCGCCACGCGCTTCGTCGCCGACCCGTTCGGCGCACCGGGCGCCCGCTTGTATCGAACCGGCGACCTGGCGCGCAACCGCGCCGACGGGGTGATCGAGTACATCGGGCGGATCGACCACCAGGTGAAGATCCGTGGTTTCCGCATCGAGCTGGGTGAAATCGAGGCACGCCTGCAGCAGCAGGTGGCGGTGCGTGACGCGCTGGTGCTGGCCGAGGACGGCCAGCTGGTGGCGTACGTGGTGCCGCGCGAGGCGGCGGCGCTGGCGCAGGCGGGCGCATTGCGAGACAGCCTGCGCGCGGCGCTCAAGGGCCAGTTGCCGGACTACATGGTGCCGACGCACCTGCTGTTCCTGCCGACCTGGCCGCTGACGGCCAACGGCAAGCTCGATCGCCGGGCGCTGCCCAAGCCGGACGCCAGTGTGCTGCAGCAGGACTATGTGGCGCCGCAGAGTGAGCTGGAGCAGGCCATCGCGGCGATCTGGCAGGACGTGCTCAAGCTTGAGCGCGTTGGCCTGGATGACAACTTCTTCGAGCTCGGTGGTGACTCCATCGTCTCCATCCAGGTGGTCAGCCGTGCCCGCCAGGCCGGAATCCGCTTTACCCCCAAGGCCTTGTTCCAGCAACAGACCGTGCGTGGCCTGGCCCAGGTCGCCGAGTCGGGCGACAATGCCGGCCAGCTCGAGCAGGGGCCGAGCGAGGGTGCCTTGACCCTGCTGCCGATCCATCAGCACTTCTTTGCCAGCGAGATTCCCGCCCGGCATCACTGGAACCAGTCGGTGCTGCTCAAGCCGACCCGCACCCTCGACGGCGCCACCCTGGAGCAGGCGCTGCAGGCCCTGGTCGCCCATCACGACGCCCTGCGCCTGCGCTTCACCGCGCCGCAGGGGCAATGGCAGGCGCAGTTCGCCGCGCCCAGGAACGAACAGGCGCTGCTCTGGCAGGTCGACCTGGACAACCTGGAAGGCCTGGCCGCCGTTGGCGCCGAGGCCCAGGCCAGCCTCGACCTGGCCGACGGTCCGCTGTTGCGTGCGGTGCTGGCCAACCTGGCCGATGGCGAACAGCGCTTGCTGCTGGTGATCCACCACCTGGCCGTGGACGGTGTGTCCTGGCGCATCCTTGCCGAAGACCTGCAGCGTGCCTGTGCCGGCCAGGCCTTGCCGGCGCGCACCAGCTCGCTGCAACGCTGGGCCGAGCGCCTGGCCGAACATGCCGGCAGTGCATCGGTGCAGGCCCAGCTGGGCTTCTGGCAAGCGCAGTTGCAAGACCTGCCGGCCGGCTTGCCGCAGGCGCGCAGCGAGGCACGCCTGAGCCAGCAGTTGGCGCACAGTGTGCAGACGCAGCTGGACAAGCAGCTGACCCGCAAGCTGCTGCAGCAGGCGCCCGCCGCCTACCGCACGCAGATCAACGACCTGCTGCTGACAGCGCTGGCCCTGGTGATCACCCGCTGGACCGGTGAGGCGAGCATGGCCGTGCAACTGGAAGGGCACGGTCGCGAGGCGTTGTTCGACGACATCGACCTGACCCGCACCGTCGGCTGGTTCACCAGCCTCTACCCGGTGCGCCTGACCCCAGGCAACGGGCTGGGGGCCTCGCTCAAGGCAATCAAGGAGCAACTGCGCGCCGTGCCCGACAAGGGCCTGGGTTACGGCCTGCTGCGCCACCTGGGCGGCGCGTCGGCGGTCGCGGCCCTGGCCGGGCTGGACATGCCGCGCATCACCTTCAACTACCTCGGCCAGTTCGATGCCGGGCGCGACCAGGCCGATGCCCTGTTGCAGCCGGTGGGCGAGGATGCCGGTGCCGAACGCAGCGCCGATGCGCCGCTGGACAACTGGTTGACGATCAATGGTCAGGTGTTCGACGGCGAGCTGCGCCTGGGCTGGACCTTCAGCCGCGAGATGTTCGAGCCCGCGCAGGTGCAGGCCCTGGCCGATGCCTACGGCGCGGCCCTGGCCGAGCTGGTGGCGCACTGCTGCGATGGCCAGGCCGCCGGCCTGACGCCCTCGGACTTCCCCCTGGCGCGCCTGAGCCAGGCCCAGCTCGACCAGCTGCCGCTGGTGCCCGGCCAGGTCGAGGACCTGTATCCGATGGCGCCGATGCAGCAGGGCATGATGTTCCACACCCTGTTCGAACAGTCGGCCAGCGATTACATCAACCAGATGCGCCTGGACGTCGACGGCCTCGATCCTGAGCGCTTCGTCCAGGCCTGGCAGCAGGCGCTGGCCGCCCACGACATCCTGCGTACCACCTTCCTCTGGGAAGGTGACCTGGCCGAACCGCTGCAAGTGGTGCACAAGAACGCGCGCATGCCGTTCCAGCAGCATGACTGGCGCGGCCGCGACGACCTGGCCACGGCGCTCGATGCCCTGGCCCTGGCTGACCGCGAGCAGGGCTTCGACCTGGCGCAGGCACCCTTGCTGCGCATGGCCATGGTGCGTACCGGCGAGCAGGCCTATCACCTGATCTACACCAACCATCACATCCTCATGGACGGCTGGAGCAACTCGCGCCTGCTGGGCGAAGTGCTGCAACGCTATGCCGGGCAGGCACTGCCCGCCAGCCGGGTGCGCTACAGCCAGTACATCGACTGGCTGCAGCGCCAGGACAAAGCCGCCAGCCAGGCGTTCTGGACGGCCCAGCTGGCTGGCCTGGACGAGCCGACCCGCCTGGTCGATGCCCTGCCGCGCCCGGCCGCTGGCCGCCAGGGGCAAGGCGAAAGCCTGCGCAGCCTCGATGCCGCGCAGACCGCCCGCCTGAATGCCTTTGCCCGCGACACCAAAGTCACCCTCAACACCCTGGTGCAGGCCGCCTGGAGCCTGCTGCTGCAACGCAGCACCGGCCAGGACAGTGTCTGCTTCGGCGCCACCGTGGCCGGCCGCCCGGCCGACCTCAAGGGCGTCGAGGAGCAGATCGGCCTGTTCATCAATACCCTGCCGGTGGTGGCCGCGCCGTCGCCGCAACAGCCCCTGGGCGAGTGGCTGCGTGCCCTGCAGGCGCAGAACCTGGCGCTTCGCGAGCACGAGCAGACGCCGCTGTTCGAGATCCAGCGTTGGGCCGGGCAGGGCGGCGAAGCCCTGTTCGACAATATCCTGGTGTTCGAGAACTACCCGGTGGCCGAGGCCCTGCAGAACGCTTCGCCGCCCGGCCTGAGCTTCGGCGCTATCGGTAACCACGAACAGACCAACTACCCGCTGACCCTCGCCGTGGGCCTGGGTGATAGCCTCAGCCTGCACATCAGCTATGCCCGCAGCCTGTTGCGCGACGACAGTGTCGAGCAACTGCTGGCCCAACTGTGCCAGCTGCTGCTGGCCATGGCCGGGCACGGCGGCCGGGCGCTGGGCGAGCTGGCCCAGCTGGACGCTGCGCAGATCGAGCAGACTCTGGCCCACAGCCAGGTGCCGTTCACCTGCCCGGATGCACGCCCGCTGCACGAGCTGTTCGAGGCCCAGGTGGCCTTGCGCCCGCAAGCACTGGCGCTGGTCCATGGCGAGCAACGCTTGAGCTATGCGCAACTGGACGCGCGCGCCAACCGCCTGGCCCGTGCCCTGGTGGCCGGTGGCGCCGGGCCGGACCTGTTGGTCGGGGTGGCCGTCGAGCGCGGCCTGGACATGGTCGTGGCGGTATTGGCCGTGCTCAAGGCCGGCGCCGCCTACGTGCCGCTGGACCCGCAATACCCGGCCGAACGCCTGCAGTGCATGATCGAAGACAGCGGCCTGCGCCTGCTGCTCAGCCAGACTGCGCTGTTGCCGCGCCTGCCGGTGCCCGCCGCGGTGCAGGTGCTGTGCCTGGACCAGGACCAGGCCTGGCGCGACAGCGACCCTGCGCCCCTTGGGCGCAAGGTGCACGGCGACAACCTGGCCTACGTGATGTTCACCTCCGGTTCCACCGGCCGGCCCAAGGGCGTGGGCATCAGCCAGTCGGCGTTGAGCCGGCATGCCTGGGTGTCGGTGGACTTCTTCGGCCTGGACGCCGACGACTGCATGCTGCAGTTCGCCACCTTCAACTTCGACGGCTTCGTCGAGCAGCTCTATGCGCCGCTGGTGTGCGGCGCCGCCGTGGTGCTGCGTGGCCCACAGATCTGGGACAGCGAGACCTTCTACCAGCAGTTGATCAGTCAGCGCATCAGTGTGGTCGACCTGACCACCGCCTACTGGCACATGCTGGCCAAGGACTTCGCCGCCGTCGGCCCGCGCGACTACGGCCGCCTCAAGCAGGTGCACAGCGGTGGCGAAGCCATGCCCGCCGAAGGGCTGGCAGCCTGGCGTCAGGCCGGGCTCGGCCATGTGCGGTTGCTCAATACCTATGGCCCGACCGAAGCCACCGTCACCGTCAGCACCCATGACTGCACGGGCTATGTGAATGGCCTGGAGCCGCTACCGCTGACTCTGCCGATCGGCACCGTGCTGCCCGAACGCAGCCTGATGGTGCTCGACAGCAGCGGCCTGCTGGCTGCGCCCGGGGTGGTCGGTGAACTGATGATCGGCGGCGAACTGCTGGCGCGTGGCTACTTCAATCGCCCAAGCCTCACCGCCGAGCGCTTCCTGCCGGACCCGTTCGCCGGCCAGCCGGGTGGTCGCATGTACCGCAGCGGCGACCTGGTGCGCAACCGCGCCGATGGGGTGATCGACTACGTCGGCCGGGTCGACCACCAGGTGAAGATCCGTGGCCTGCGTATCGAGCTGGGTGAAATCGAGGCGCGGCTGCAGGAGCAGGCGGCGGTGCGCGACGCCGTGGTGCTGGCCCAGGCGTCGGCCAATGGCCTGCACCTGGTGGCCTACGTGGTGCCGGACGAGCAAGCCGAGGACGCCGTGGCGCTGCAGGCACGCCTGCGCGCGCATTTGCAGCAACACCTGCCGGACTACATGGTGCCGAGCCACTTGCTGTTGCTCGAGCAATTGCCGCTGAGCCCCAATGGCAAGCTCGACCGCAAGGCCTTGCCGGCGGTCGATGCCCAGGCGGCCCAGGCCAGTTTCGTCGAGCCGCGCAGCGAGCTTGAGCGCCAGGTGGCGCGGGTCTGGCAAGAGGTGCTGGGGGTCGAGCGTATCGGCCTGGGTGACCGATTCTTCGCCCTGGGCGGCCATTCGTTGCTGGCCACCCAGGTTGTCTCGCGCCTGCGCCATGCCTTGGGCCTGGACGTGGCGCTGCGCAGCTTGTTCGAGCATGACACCCTGGAAGCCTTCGTCGCCGGGCTGCAGCAGCCTGTCGCGGACAGCTCGCCGGCGTTGCTGCCGCGTGCCGCGGATGCGCCGCTGGTGCTGTCCTATGCCCAGGAGCGCCAGTGGTTCCTCTGGCAGCTCGATCCGCACAGCGCCGCCTATCACGTGCCGTGCGCCCTGCGCCTGCGTGGGCCGCTGCAGGTCGACGCCTTGCAACAGGCCTTCGCGGCGCTGGTGCAACGCCATGAAAGTCTGCGCACGACCTTCGTCCAGGACGGGCCGCGGCCACGGGCGGTGATCGCTGCCCAGGCCGAGGTCGGCATTGTGCGGCACGTGCTGCCGGCCCAGGCCGATGCGGCATGGATCGAAAACTTCCTGCACCAGCGCATCGAGCAACTGTTCGACCTGGGGCAGGGGCCGCTGATGCGGGTTGACCTGCTGCGCCTGGCCGACGATGAACACATCCTGCTGGTGGTCCAGCACCACATCGTTTCCGACGGTGGCTCGCAGCAGGTCATGGTCGATGACCTGGTGCGCCTGTATGGCGCCTTCAGTGCCGGCCAGGCCGCGCCTGTCGACGCGCCGGCGGTGCAGTACGCCGACTACGCGCTGTGGCAGCGCCAATGGATGGAGGCCGGCGAGCGTGAACGCCAGCTCGGCTACTGGGTGCAGCGCCTGGCCGGTGACCAGGCGCCCCTGGCCCTGCCCACCGACCATCCGCGCCCGCCGGTGCAAAGCCACCGCGGCGCGCGCCTGGACCTGCGCCTGCCGGCTGGCCTCGACGGCGCCCTGCAGCGCCTGGCCCGGGAGCACAACGTCACGCTGTTCATGCTGCTGCTGGCCTCGTTCCAGGCCCTGCTGCACCGCTACAGCGGCCAGCAACAGGTACGTGTCGGTGTGCCGGTGACCAACCGCAACCGCCTTGAAACCGAAGGCATGGTGGGCTTCCTGACCAACACCCAGGTGCTCGATGCGCACTTCAGTGCCCGGCAGACCTTCATCGAACTGCTGCAACAGGTACGTGAAACCGCCCTGGGTGCCCAGGCCCACCAGGACCTGCCGTTCGAGCAACTGGTCGAGGCCCTGCAGCCCCAGCGCAGCCTGAGCCACAGCCCGTTGTTCCAGGTGCTGTTCAATCACCAGCGCGAGCCTGCCCGTGGCCGTGACGGCCAGCGGGTGGCGCAGCTGCAGGTCGAGACCCTGGCCTGGGAAACCCGCACCGCGCAATTCGACCTGGCCCTGGACACGGTGGAGGCCAGCGACGGCCTGAGTGCTTCGCTGACCTATGCCACCGACCTGTTCGAACCGGCTACCGCCGCGCGCATGGCGCGCCACTGGAGCAACCTGCTGCAGGCGATCGTCGCCAATCCGACGGCGGTGGTCGATGAACTGCCGATGCTCGATGCCACTGAACGCGACCAGACGCTCAGCGGCTGGAACGCCACCGCCACCCAGTACCCGCTGCAACGCAGCGTGCAGCAGCTGATCGCCGAGCAGGTGGCGCGCACGCCAGACGCCGAGGCGCTGGTGTTCGGCGAGCAGCGCCTGAGCTACGCCCAGCTCGACGCCCGCGCCAACCAGCTGGCTCATTGCCTGATCGGCCAGGGCGTCGGCCCGGACGTGCTGGTGGGCATCGCCGCCGAGCGCAGCGTGGAAATGGTGGTCGGCCTGCTGGCGATCCTCAAGGCCGGCGGCGCCTACGTGCCGCTGGACCCGGAATACCCCAGCGAGCGCCTGAGCTACATGTTCGAGGACAGCGGCATTGCCCTGCTGCTGACCCAGAGCCACCTGCAACTGCCGCTGCCGGCCGGGCTGAAGGTGCTGCTGCTCGACCAGCTGGCGCTGGACGGCTACCCGGCGCACGCCCCGGCGGTGGCGGTGAGCCCGGAAAACCTGGCCTACGTGATCTACACCTCCGGTTCCACCGGCAAGCCCAAGGGCGCCGGCAACCGCCACAGCGCGCTGACCAACCGGCTGTGCTGGATGCAGCAGGCCTATGGCCTGGATGGCAGTGACACGGTGCTGCAGAAGACCCCGTTCAGCTTCGACGTGTCGGTGTGGGAGTTCTTCTGGCCGCTGATGACCGGCGCGCGCCTGGCGGTGGCCGGGCCTGGGGATCACCGCGACCCGTCGCGGCTGGTCGAGCTGATCAACGCCCACCGGGTCACCACGCTGCACTTCGTGCCGTCGATGCTGCAGGTGTTCCTGCAGGACGCCCAGGTGGGCAGTTGCACGGGCCTGGCGCGCATCGTCTGCAGTGGCGAGGCGTTGCCGGTGGATGCCCAGCAGCAGGTGTTCGCCAAGCTGCCCCAGGCCGGGCTGTACAACCTGTACGGGCCGACCGAGGCGGCGATCGACGTGACCCACTGGACCTGCCGCGAGGAGGGCGCCGACACGGTGCCGATCGGCCAGCCGATCGCCAACCTGGCCACCTACGTGCTGGACGCCGAGCTGAACCCGGTGCCGGTGGGGGTGATCGGCGAGCTGTACCTGGGCGGCGCAGGCCTGGCGCGCGGTTACCACCGCCGCCCGGCGCTGACCGCCGAGCGTTTCGCCACCAGCCCGTTCGGCAGCGGTGAACGGCTGTACCGCACCGGCGACCTGGCGCGCCAGCGCGCCGACGGGGTGATCGAGTACGCCGGGCGCATCGACCACCAGGTGAAGATCCGCGGCTTGCGCATCGAACTGGGCGAGATCGAGGCGCGGCTGATGGAGCAAGCGCAGGTGCGCGAGGCGGTGGTGCTGGCCCTGGATATCCTCGGCAGCCAGCAGCTGGTGGGCTACCTGGTACCGCAGGACGGCGTGGATACCCACAACCTGCGCGACACGCTGAAGGCCAGCCTGTTGGCGCAGCTGCCGGACTACATGGTGCCGAGCCACTGGGTGCTGCTGGCCGAACTGCCGCTGAGCCCCAACGGCAAGCTGGAGCGCAAGGCCCTGCCGCGCCCGGA
>NZ_JBMOWQ010000288.1:0-9798 GCF_049310485.1 Pseudomonas sp. GZD-209 | reverse complement strand
CCCGCTCCCACAGGTATCAAGCCTTGTTCAAGGCCTCGGCTGCCGCGAGCACGGCATCCACATGCCCCGGCACCTTCACCCCGCGCCATTCCTGGCGCAGCACACCGTCCTTGTCGATCAGGAAGGTGCTGCGGTCCACACCCAGGTACTCCTTGCCATACAGCTTCTTCAGCTTGATCACGTCGAACAACTGGCACAGCGCCTCGTCCTTGTCGCTGATCAGCTCGAAGGGGAAGGCTTGCTTGGCCTTGAAGTTCTCGTGCGACTTGATGCCGTCACGCGATACGCCGAATACCACGGTATTGGCGGCCTGGAACGCCGCGTACTGGTCACGGAAACCCTGGCCTTCGGTGGTGCAGCCTGGGGTGCTGTCCTTGGGGTAGAAGTACAGCACCACCTGTTGGCCCTTGAGCTGGGCGAGGCTGACGGCCTGGCCGCTGGTGGCCTGGACCTGGAAATCGGCAACGGGTTGGTCGAGTGCTACGGCCATGAGGGCTTCCTTAGACAGGGTTCTGTGGGCGCCACGGTTCGATCAGCGCGTCCAGGTTGAGGGCGTCGGCAAAGTCCAGGAACTGGTCGCGCAGCCAGCTGATCTGGGTGCCGGCCGGCAGGATCACGGTGAACTGGGCATTGAGCATGCTGCTGCCGGTCTGCGGGGCCAGGTAGGTATCGCAGGTCATCGCGTCCAGCTCGACGCGGTGGTCGAGGAAGAACTGGCACAGCTCGTTGATGATGTCCGGGCGATAGGCGGCGCTGACATAGGCCACATAAGGCAGGGCCTGTGGGCGCACTTCCTGCTCGGCGCTGCGCACCACGTCCAGGGTCAGGCCGTGTTTCTTGGCCAGGCCCGGCAGTGTGGTCTCCAGACGCGCCAGGGCATCCCAGCTGCCGCCGACCTGCAATACCAGGGCGCTGGTTTCGCCATGGCGGCTCAGGCGCGAGGTGACGACCGCGCAGCGGTTTTCGAAAGCTGCGCGGCTCAGAACATTGGCCAGCTCCATCGGGTTGGGGCCCAGGGCGCTGATGACGAGGAATTGTTCGCGAACGGTGGGGGTGGACATGCAGCATTCCTAAAGCGATGAGCGGTCGGTACAGGACGGGACAAGCCTGCTGTTTGCGTGGGGGCACGGCCACGGTTTCATGGCGATGAACACAGGCCGGCAGCACTGTCGACGGCCCGGCGGGCCGCGCTGTACCGATCAAAGGATCAAGGGTAGCGAAAAGCGGCGCGAAGGGGAATGCTCCGCCCGCCTGCTTCGCTTGTGCAAGGCCGATGCCCCCAGTACCATTACCGCTCTCTTTTTCCGGCAGGAGCAGTTACATGATTGCGGGCAGTATGGTGGCATTGGTCACACCCATGGATGCACAAGGGCGTCTTGATTGGGGCAGCCTCGACAAACTTGTAGACTTCCACCTGGAAAATGGCACCCACGCGATCGTCGCTGTCGGCACCACCGGTGAGTCGGCCACCCTGGATGTAGAAGAACACATCCTGGTCATCAAGCACGTGGTCGAGCGTGTAAAGCACAGCAAGAAGCGCATCCCGGTCATCGCCGGCACCGGTGCCAACTCCACTGCCGAAGCCGTTCACCTCACGCAGAACGCCAAGAACGCCGGCGCCGATGCCTGCCTGCTGGTAGTCCCGTACTACAACAAGCCGACCCAGGAAGGCCTGTACCAGCACTTCAAGCACATCGCCGAAGCCGTCGACATCCCGCAGATCCTCTATAACGTACCCGGCCGCACCTCCTGCGACATGCAGGCCGAGACCGTGATCCGCCTGTCGACCGTGCCGAACATCATCGGTATCAAGGAGGCCACGGGCGACCTGGTGCGTGCCAAGCAGATTCTGGATGGCGTCAGCAAGGACTTCGTCGTCCTGTCCGGCGACGACCCGACTGCCGTCGAACTGATCCTGATGGGCGGCAAGGGCAACATCTCCGTTACCGCCAACGTCGCCCCGCGCGAAATGGCCGACCTGTGCGAGGCCGCCCTTGAGGGCAATGCCGAGAAGGCCCGCGCGATCAACGAAAAACTCATGCCGCTGCACAAAGACCTGTTCTGCGAAGCCAACCCGATCCCGGTGAAGTGGGCGCTCGTTGAAATGGGCCTGATGCACAAAGGTATCCGCCTGCCGCTGACCTGGCTGAGCGACAGCTGTCACGAAAAAGTCCGTACTGCCTTGCGCCAGTCCGGCGTACTGGTTTAATCGAGGAAGTACACCGCATGAAGCGACTGGCTGGTCTTTCCACCCTTGCCCTGATCATCTCCAGCACCAGCGGTTGTGGCTGGCTGTGGGGCGAGGATGGCTATTTCCGCGACCGCGGCAGCGATTACCTGCAGGCGCAGCCCACCGCGCCGATGCAGCTGCCGCCGGACGCCAGCAACGTCAAACGCATGGACCCGCTGCTGCCGATCCCGCGCAACGTTGCCGACGATCACGCCACCGGCGAGTTCGAAGTGCCGCGCCCACAACCGCTGTCGGCCAGCGCCGACATCAGCGATTTCAGCCTGCAGCGCAGTGGCAGCAGCCGCTGGGTGCTGGCCCAGCGCTCGCCGGCCGAAGTCTGGCCGGTGACCCACCAGTTCTTCGAAGACAACGGCTTCCGCATTGCCGAAGAGCGCCCGCAGACCGGTGAGTTCAGCACCAGCTGGCAGCGTTTCGACGAGCTCTCTGCGTCGCTCGGCCAGCGTCTGGCCAGCGCCTCCAGCAGCCCCGACAGCGAAGTTCGGGTGCGGGTGCGCATGGAACCGGGCGTGCAGCGCAACACCTCGGAAGTGTATGTGGTCAGCGTCGAGCGCCCGGCAGGCAGCACCGCCGAGCCCGAGTTCCCGTCCACTTCGAGCAACACTGGCGCCGATGCGCTGCTGGTCGACGAAATGCTCGCCAGCATGAACCGCAACGCCGAGAAGGGCGGTTCGGTGTCGCTGCTGGCCGCGCGTGATTTTGATGCACCGAGCCAGGTCAGCCTCAGCGAGGACGGCAGCGGCAACCCGGTGCTGTACCTGGGCTCCGACCTCGACCGTGCCTGGTCCGGCGTGGGCCGTGCCCTGGAGCAGGGCGAGTGGCGCGTCGAGGACATCAACCGCAGCCTGGGCCTGTACTACATCAACCTGTCGGAAAAACCGGACGACAAGCACAAGGAACCTGGCTTCCTCAGCCGTCTGTTCGGCAGCGAACCGAGCAAGGAAGAGCGTGAGGCCCGTGCCGAGCGTTATCAGGTACGCCTGAGCAAGGTCGGTGATAACGTCCAGGTCACCGTCGAGAAGAACATCAATACCGTGGCCCCGGCCGATGTGGCCCGCCGCGTGCTGAGCGCAATCCAGGACCGTCTGGGCTAAGTGCGCTTCGCGGTTCTTGGAAGCGGTAGCCAGGGAAACGGCACGCTGATCGCCAGCGGTGACACGCTCATCCTGGTCGATTGCGGCTTCTCGTTGCGGGAAACCGAGCGGCGCCTGGCGCTGCTCGGGGTGTCGGCCACGCAACTGAGCGCGGTGCTGGTCACCCACGAACATGCCGACCATGTGCATGGGGTGGGTTTGCTGGCGCGCCGCTACAATGTACCGGTCTACATGAGCCAGGGCACTCTGCGTGGCCTGCGCAAGCCGGTGGAGGTCGCGGGGTTTCTCAGCTGTGGCGATACACTGCAGGTCGGCGATCTGCAGGTCAGCGCCGCACGGGTCGAGCATGATGCCTACGAGCCACTGCAGTATGTGATCAGCGATGGTCGCCGGCGCTTCGGCATGCTGACCGACCTTGGCAGTTACGACATGTACCTGCTGGAGCGTTACCAGGCCCTCGACGCCCTGCTGATCGAGGCCAACCACTGCCGTGACCTGCTGGCACGCGGGCACTACCCGCAGTTCCTCAAGCGACGGGTCGGCGGCAGCCAAGGACATCTGAACAACCACCAGGCCGCAAGCCTGGTGGCCGAGTTGGGCTGGCAGAACCTTCAGCACCTGGTGCTGGCCCACCTCAGCAGCAAGAACAACCAGCCACACCTGGCCCGCCAGTGCTTCGTCGACGCCCTCGGGTGCGACCCGGACTGGCTCCAGGTGGCTAATCAAGACCATGGGCTCGACTGGCGCCTGATCGCCTAGCCCACCTACTCAAGCAAGCGGAGCCCATCATGGAAAAACGCGAAGAACTCTACCGTGGCAAGGCCAAATCGGTTTACAAGACCGATGACGCCGATCGCTTGATCCTGCTGTTCCGTAACGACACTTCGGCGTTCGACGGCAAGCGCATCGAGCAGCTCGACCGTAAAGGCATGGTGAACAACAAGTTCAACGCCTTCATCATGCAGAAGCTCGAAGAAGCCGGCGTGCCGACTCAGTTCGACAAACTGCTGGGTGATAACGAGTGCCTGGTCAAGAAGCTCGACATGATTCCGGTCGAGTGCGTGGTGCGCAACTACGCCGCCGGCAGCCTGGTCAAGCGCCTGGGCGTGGAAGAGGGCATCAAGCTCGAGCCGTCCACCTTCGAACTGTTCCTCAAGAACGACGAGAAGGGCGACCCCTTCATCAACGAATCCCACGTTGTCGCGTTCGGCTGGGGCACCGCCGAGCAGCTGGTCGAGATGAAGAAGCTGTCGTTGAAGGTCAACGAAGTGCTGAACAAGCTGTTCGATGACGCAGGCCTGCTGCTGGTCGACTTCAAGCTGGAGTTCGGCGTGTTCCACGGCCAGATCGTCCTGGGCGACGAGTTCAGCCCGGACGGCTGCCGCCTGTGGGACAAAGAAACCCGCAAGAAGATGGACAAGGACCGCTTCCGCCAGGGCCTGGGTGATGTGATCGAAGCCTACGAAGAAGTTGCAAAACGCCTGGGCGTGCCGCTGTAAGCGGCTCGTTCACGCAAGCGCCTGATACCACGCGATTTTTTTTCAAAAAAAGGTTTGCCAGAATCTAAATCGCTGGTATGATGCGCGCCATTGGAGAGATGCCGGAGTGGTCGAACGGGACGGATTCGAAATCCGTTGTACTGGCAACAGTACCTAGGGTTCAAATCCCTATCTCTCCGCCATACGCGAAGTAGTCGAAGCCCCCGAAAACGTTGAGTTTTCGGGGGCTTCGTCGTTTCCGGGCACCGTCAGCACAACCTCCCTTCGCCATGCTTCGACGACAGCCCCTCGCTCAGCCAGGTAGTACGCGGTTTGCCTGGGAAGCGCGGTGGCACATCAGCGAGATGGCGGACGCCAGCTTAATATTGTTCACAATCTAAGCGTGCTATTGGTCACATATAGCATGGTGTTATGTTGTCGAAAATTCCTCTCAGATGTATATTCCTCCGCGAATGATGGCTTAGTGCTATGAGTCGCGTCGTTTCAATCCTTCGAATCCGCTCAGGCTTTCCCTTTGTGTTTGCGAGGGCGCATGAATTGCGCGCATTCATCATGTACAGGCCTTGCTCTATTTCTCTTGCGCCGTCACTTCTGTTGGACCTGACGGCATTCCCTACCTCATGCAACCGCTGCGGGTATTACCCGGCGATGGTTGTCTGAAGAACATAGATATAAGGGCTGTGCAGATGTTCGATGCAAGTGTGAAGGTGCTGGCCGATATGAGTGTGAGGTCGAAACTGACCTTGGGCTTTGCACTGGTTTTATTGCTGACCATCATTATCGCGGGCATTGGTTGGGGAGGGTTGAGGGGGCTGGGCGAGCGCAGTGCCAAACTCAGCAGTATCGCCAAGGTCAATGAAGAGGCACGCGAGGTTCGCATTGCACGCCTGAACTACACAGTCTCTCCTGGTGCCGCGCAAGCAACGCTCTTGGTCAAGGCGCTCGATGAACTCAATCTTCGGGTGGATACGCTCGCCAAACTGCTCAGTGATCCGAACGACTTGCGCTGGACCAAGCAGGCAAGTAGCGCCGTCGAACTTTACCGCGCCCATTTTCAGGACTATGCCCGCGCCATCGACGGGCACAACGATGCCCAGGCGGCCCAGGCCCTCGATGCCCTGGAGGCCAACCTGAAGAGCCTGCTCGAGGCGTTCGGGCAGTTATCGGACAGCCAGTCGAGCAAGCGTGACAACGAAGTGCAGTCTTTCATCCAGCGGTTGATCGTCGCGGCTGTGCTGGCGCTGATGCTCGGAGTGCTGGCCGCCTGGTCGATCACCCGCCTGATCGTCGTGCCTTTGAAAGAGGTGCTGCAGAGCGTCGAGCGGGTCGCCAATGGCAATTTGAGCCAGGATATCCAGGTATCCCGACGAGATGAGCTGGGTGAACTGCAAGCCAGCATGCAGCGCATGACCCTGAATCTGCGTGGTCTTATCGGTGGATTGCGTGACGGTGTGGTGCAGATCGCCAGTGCAGCCGAGGAATTGTCCACCGTGACCGAGCAGACCAGCGCAGGGGTCAGCAGCCAGAAGGTCGAAACCGATCAGGTGGCGACGGCCATGAACGAGATGGCCTCGACCGTACAGGATGTGGCGCGCAGTGCCGAGCAGGCATCGACTGCGGCGGTCAATGCCAGCCAGGAAGCGCGCGAAAGTGACGTGGTGGTCAATCAGGCCATCGAGCAGATTACCCACCTGGACTCCGAGGTGGGGCACTCGACGCAAGCCATGGCCGAACTCAAGCGTGAGAGCGACAAGATCGGCACGGTGCTGGATGTGATCAAGTCGGTCGCCCAGCAGACCAACCTGCTGGCCTTGAACGCAGCCATCGAAGCTGCACGTGCCGGTGAGGCCGGCCGTGGTTTTGCGGTAGTCGCCGATGAAGTTCGCAGCCTGGCGCAGCGCACTCAGACTTCCACCGAAGAAATCGAAGGGCTGATTGGCGGCCTGCACCGTGGTACGCAGCAAGTGGGCGATATTCTGGAGCGCAGCCGCGAACTGACCAGCAACAGCGTAGAGCTGACGCGCCGGGCGGGTACTTCATTGATGAGTATCAGCCGTTCGGTGGCCACCATCGAATCGATGAACCTGCAAATTGCCACCGCTTCGGAGCAGCAAAGCGCTGTGGCCGAGGAAATCAATCGCAGCGTGCTCAATGTGCGCGAAGTCTCGGAACAGACTGCAGCGGCCAGTGAGGAAACAGCGGCATCCAGCGTCAAGTTGGCCCGCCTGGGGGCAGAACTGCAAACGTTGGTGGGCCAGTTCAAGCTCTGATCAGGTGATCGAAGGTCCGTGCAACTGGCGGTTGTGCGGGCTTATCTTTCATGGGGGCAGGTGGAGTGCAGCACAATCGGTAGAGCATTTACCTTGTTTTACCCAGAGCATTCAGGTGTTTAGCGATTATCGCCAAATCATCGGCAGAGCAGGGTCGAGTTCATTCCCAAAGGTACTGAATTCATTACATGCAGTGCGCTGTGCGTTCGCAATAATGCGCTGCTTGAACATGGATTATTCGCAGCCGTGAAACTTGCTGGCGAGCAGGGCAGTTAGTACGAATGCACTATCTGGCTTCTACTCGGGCAAGTTTTCCCGTATCATCCGGCGGCCATCAGAATGATGGCGGATCATGGACTAAAGGATTTTTTATGAAAAAGCTGATCAAAGCTACTGTTGCCGTTGCTCTCGTTTCGGGCGTTGCCCTGCTGTCCGGCTGCACCGGTCAAGTCTACAACCAGCCTAAGAACTGCTCGTACGACTACCTGTTCCACCCATCGGTTTCCATCTCCAAGATCATCGGCGGCTGCGGCGCGATCGATAAACTGCCTCAGCAGCAGTAATCTTGGTAGTACGCTGATCGGGTCGTTTGCGACCTGATCCAAGACCCCCGGCCATGGATGTGGCTGGGGGTTTTTGTTTTTGGCCGCCCGCCATTGCCCACTGGGGCGTGGCACCTTGTCGCGTGACAACCCACCGCCTTGCAGCTTGCCCCGCAATTTGTTTGTGCTGGCAATTCAGATACAATCCGTAAATCGTTTCAGCCTTGTCGGTCAATCCGACCAAAGGCTGGCGCGTCCAATGCTCTCTGGCTGCTGAACAATGATCACAACAAGCCTGCGCTGAAGAACATGGAACACCTGGGCCAGCCACAGGCCCACCCTCCGTTCTACACACTGGAATTGATCAATGTTCAAGAAAGCTGGCAAGACCTTGCTGGGTCTGGCTGTTGCAGCGAGCTTCATGCAAGCGCACGCAGCCGAGACCAAAAAAGTTGACGTGCTGCTGGTTGGCGGCGGCATCATGAGCTCCACCCTGGCCGTCTGGCTCAACGAGCTGGAACCGAGCTGGTCGATGGAAATGGTCGAGCGCCTGGACGGCGTCGCCGAAGAAAGCTCCAACGGCTGGAACAACGCCGGTACCGGCCACTCCGCGCTGGCCGAGCTGAACTACACCCCGGAAGACAAAGACGGCAACGTCAACATCACCAAGGCCATCGAGATCAACGAGTCGTTCCAGATCTCCCGCCAGTTCTGGGCCTGGCAGGTGCGCCAGGGCGTGCTGAAGAACCCGCACTCGTTCATCAACACTACCCCGCACATGAGCTTTGTCTGGGGCGATGACAACATCAAGTTCCTGAAGAAGCGTTACGACGCGCTGCAGACCAGCCCGCTGTTCCGCCCGATGCAGTACTCCGAAGACCACGCGCAGATCGCCAAGTGGGTCCCGCTGATGATGGAAGGGCGTGACCCGAACCAGAAGCTGGCCGTGACCTGGACGCCGATCGGCACCGACGTCAACTTCGGCGAGATCACCCGCCAGTTCGTTGGCCACCTGAAGACCAAAGAGAACTTCGACCTCAAGCTGTCCAGCGAAGTGCAGGACATCACCCGCAATGCGGACGGCTCCTGGCACGTCGAGTACAAGAACCTGAAGGACGGTACCGAATCGGCTACCGACGCCAAGTTCCTGTTCATCGGTGCCGGCGGCGGCGCGCTGAAGCTGCTGCAGAAGTCGGGCATCCCGGAAGCCAAGGAATACGCAGGCTTCCCGGTGGGCGGTTCGTTCCTGGTGACCGAGAACCCGACCGTTGCCATGCAGCACATGGCCAAGGCCTACGGCATCGCTTCGACCGGCGCGCCACCCATGTCGGTACCGCACCTGGACACCCGCGTTCTGGACGGCAAGCGCGTCATCCTGTTCGGGCCATTCGCCACCTTCTCGACCAAGTTCCTGAAGAACGGCTCGTACCTGGACCTGCTGGGCAGCACCACGATGCACAACGTGTGGCCGATGACCAAGGTCGGTATCGAACAGTACCCGCTGGTCGAGTACCTCGCCGGCCAACTGATGCTGTCGGATGATGACCGCTTCGAAGCCCTGCGCACCTACTTCCCGAACGCCAAGAAAGAAGACTGGCGCCTGTGGCAGGCCGGTCAGCGCGTGCAGATCATCAAGCGTGACGAAGAGAAGGGCGGCGTGCTGAAGCTGGGCACCGAAGTGGTTGCCTCCGAAGACCGCACCATCGCCGGCCTGCTGGGCGCCTCCCCAGGTGCATCGACTGCCGCGCCGATCATGCTCAACGTGCTGCAGACCGTGTTCAAGGAAAAGGTGGCTACCCCTGAGTGGCAGGCCAAGATCAAGGAGATCGTCCCGAGCTACGGTACCAAGCTGAACGATTCGGCAGCTGCCACCCAGAAAGAGTGGAACTACACCGCCGAAGTACTGCAGCTGGAGAAGCCGCCAGTGATCGACCAGAGCGTCGGCACCAGCGTTGCGCCAGCCGCAGCGGTCGAGAGCAAGCCTGCTAACGACATGGCCCTGTAAGGCCCTGCTGCTTGCCGGGGAAACCCGGCAACACCAACCACGAGCGTCGCCCCTGGCGGCCTCGTGTTTTTTTTTGCCTGCAAATTCGTACACGGTCGTGGGAGCGGGCTTGCCCCGCGATGCTGTTAGCTCAGGCTGGC
>NZ_JBMOWQ010000287.1:0-9827 GCF_049310485.1 Pseudomonas sp. GZD-209 | reverse complement strand
TTCGCCACTGGTGTTCCTTCCTATATCTACGCATTTCACCGCTACACAGGAAATTCCACCACCCTCTACCATACTCTAGCTCGCCAGTTTTGGATGCAGTTCCCAGGTTGAGCCCGGGGCTTTCACATCCAACTTAACGAACCACCTACGCGCGCTTTACGCCCAGTAATTCCGATTAACGCTTGCACCCTCTGTATTACCGCGGCTGCTGGCACAGAGTTAGCCGGTGCTTATTCTGTCGGTAACGTCAAAACAGCAAGGTATTAACTTACTGCCCTTCCTCCCAACTTAAAGTGCTTTACAATCCGAAGACCTTCTTCACACACGCGGCATGGCTGGATCAGGCTTTCGCCCATTGTCCAATATTCCCCACTGCTGCCTCCCGTAGGAGTCTGGACCGTGTCTCAGTTCCAGTGTGACTGATCATCCTCTCAGACCAGTTACGGATCGTCGCCTTGGTGAGCCATTACCTCACCAACTAGCTAATCCGACCTAGGCTCATCTGATAGCGCAAGGCCCGAAGGTCCCCTGCTTTCTCCCGTAGGACGTATGCGGTATTAGCGTTCCTTTCGAAACGTTGTCCCCCACTACCAGGCAGATTCCTAGGCATTACTCACCCGTCCGCCGCTGAATCGAAGAGCAAGCTCTTCTCATCCGCTCGACTTGCATGTGTTAGGCCTGCCGCCAGCGTTCAATCTGAGCCATGATCAAACTCTTCAGTTCAATACTGCTTGGGTTTTTAAGAAACCCTAAACTTGGCTCAGCAATCTCAAATGACTATGTGATTTCTCGCATGGCCACTTGTGATGCTGATAATCTTTTTGACTATCAGTCCGTACTCACAAGCACCCACACGAATTGCTTGATTCAATTTGTTAAAGAGCGTTTGGCTAAGAGCTTTTCATCTCAACCGAGGCGCGCATTTTACGCTTTCCTCATTGGCTGTCAAGCGTTTATTTTGAAGTTCTTTCCGAGAAACTCGTTTAGCTTCAACCGCTTAACTCGCTGCGATCTCTCGTAGCGGGATGCGAATCATACAGCGTTACAACCTGCTGTCAACCACCTTTTTTTCACCGCTGCCGATCGTGAGACCGAAACGCTTCCGGAGCTTTCGAATCGCTTAACTCATTGAATCTCAAGGAGTTTTGCGTTCCGTTGTCGCTGGAAGTGGGGCGCATTATAAGGGGATCTGAAACCCCGTCAACCTTTAATTTCAAGAAAGCTTCATTTGCCTGAAAACAAAGCGGGGAGGCCTGTCGGCCTCCCCGCTCTCTATATAGCTACAGCGTCAGAGTACGCCAGCAGTACGCAGTTCGTGCACTGCCATCGCATCCAGGCCCAGTACATCACGCAGCACCGCCTCGGTATGCTCCCCCAGCAGCGGAGGCGCCTGCCGGTACTCCACCGGTGTCTCCGACAACCTGATCGGGCTGGCCACCTGCGGCACATTCCCCGCCAACGGATGCGGGATGTTCACCGCCAGCCCGCGAGCCAACACCTGCGGATCCTGGAACATCTGCGCCAGGTCGTTGATGGGACCACAAGGCACACCTGCCTTCTCCAGTTCACTCACCCATTCAGCCGTAGTCTTGAACACCGTGGCCTGGCGAATCAGCGGAATCAACTCGGCCCGATTCGCCACACGCTGCTTGTTGGTAGCGAACCTCGGATCATCCGCCCACTGCGGCTGCCCAGCCACCTCGGCAAACTTGCGGAACTGCCCATCATTACCCACGGTAAGAATGAAATTGCCATCCGCCGTCGGGAAATCCTGGTAGGGCACGATATTGGGATGCGCATTACCCAACCGCCGCGGAGCGTTTCCTGTGGTGAGGTAGTTCATCGCCTGGTTGGCCAGGCAAGCTACCTGGACATCCAGCAAGGCCATATCGATATGCTGGCCAACCCCGGCCTGGTCCCGGTGGGCGAGGGCAGCCAGGATCGCCACCGTCGAATACAGGCCAGTAAGGATGTCGGTCAAGGCCACCCCAACCTTCATCGGCCCGGCACCTTCCTCACCTTCCGGCCGCCCGGTCAGGCTCATCAGCCCGCCCAAGCCCTGGATCATGAAGTCGTAGCCGGCACGCTTGGCATACGGCCCGGTCTGGCCGAAGCCTGTGATCGAGCAATAGATAAGCTTCGGGTTTATCGCCTTGAGGCTCTGGTAATCCAGACCATAGGCCGCCAGCCCGCCGACCTTGAAGTTCTCGATGACGATGTCCGACTTGGCCGCCAGCTCACGCACCAGGCGCTGGCCTTCAGGCTGAGTGAAGTCGATGGTCACCGAGCGCTTGTTGCGGTTGGCCGACAGATAGTAGGCCGCCTCACTGGTGTTCTCGCCGCGCGAGTCCTTGAGGAAGGGCGGCCCCCAGGCACGGGTATCGTCACCCGAGCCCGGGCGCTCGACCTTGATCACATCGGCACCAAGGTCGGCGAGAATCTGACCGGACCATGGGCCGGCGAGCACCCGAGAAAGGTCCAGCACCCGCAGATGTGAAAGCGCACCCATGGCCTGGCTCCTCTATTAGTAGAACGCCTGGATACCGGTTTGCGCACGCCCGAGGATCAGCGCATGCACGTCGTGGGTACCTTCATAGGTGTTGACCACCTCAAGGTTGACCAGGTGACGGGCCACGCCGAATTCATCGGAGATACCGTTGCCGCCCAGCATGTCACGCGCCATACGGGCGATATCCAGAGCCTTGCCGCAGGAGTTGCGCTTCATGATCGAAGTGATCTCCACCGCAGCGGTGCCTTGATCCTTCATCTGCCCCAGACGCAGGCAACCTTGCAGGGCCAGGGTGATTTCGGTCTGCATGTCGGCCAGTTTTTTCTGGATCAGCTGGTTGGCGGCGAGCGGGCGACCGAACTGCTGGCGGTCCAGGGTGTACTGGCGCGCGGTGTGCCAGCAGGCTTCGGCGGCACCCAGCGCCCCCCACGAAATACCGTAACGGGCCGAGTTCAAGCAGGTGAACGGGCCCTTCAGGCCGCGCACATCCGGGAAGATGTTCTCTTCCGGGACGAACACGTTGTCCATGACGATCTCACCGGTGATCGAGGCGCGCAGGCCAACCTTGCCATGGATGGCCGGGGCGCTGAGGCCTTGCCAGCCTTTCTCCAGGACAAAGCCGCGAATGTCGCCGGCATCATCCTTGGCCCAGACCACGAACACATCGGCGATCGGGCTGTTGGTAATCCACATCTTGCTGCCGGTCAGGCGGTAGCCGCCGTCGACCTTGCGCGCCCGAGTGATCATCGAGCCCGGGTCGGAACCATGGTTGGGTTCGGTCAGGCCGAAGCAACCAATCCACTCACCGCTGGCCAGCTTGGGCAGGTACTTCTGCTTCTGCGCTTCGGTACCGAACTCGTTGATCGGCACCATGACCAGCGACGACTGCACGCTCATCATCGAGCGGTAGCCAGAGTCGATGCGCTCCACCTCACGTGCAATCAGGCCGTAGCACACGTAGTTGAGGCCGCTGCCACCGTACTGTTCAGGAATGGTCGCGCCCAGCAGGCCGACTTCACCCATCTCGCGGAAGATCGCCGGGTCGGTCTGTTCGTGACGGAAGGCTTCCAGCACACGCGGCGCCAACTTGTCCTGGGCGAACTGGAAGGCGCTGTCACGCACCATGCGCTCTTCTTCAGTGAGCTGCTGATCCAGCAGCAGCGGGTCGATCCAGTTGAAGCTTGCTTTACCGGCCATGTGCGTGTTCCTCGAAACAAAGATGGGAGCGGATTCTTGCGTTGCATTGATCCTAGGCTTGATCGGCTGTCGGGACAAACGAGGATTGCGCACGCTTTAGTGATATTTTCTCACTCCGTGATCGGCAAAACGCCGTACTGACGAGCATACAAGTGAGGTTGATGTACATGCGCCGCAAGATCCCCAGCACCACCGCCCTGGTCTGCTTCGAGGCGGCCGCGCGTCACGAGAGCTTTACCAAGGCCGCCCACGAACTGGCCCTGACCCAGGGCGCCGTCTGTCGGCAGATCGGTGGGCTGGAGGCGTTTCTCAACGTCGAATTGTTCCGCCGCTCGCGCCGGGGCGTGAAGCTCACCGAGGCAGGCTTGTCCTATAGCCGCCAGGTGGCCAGCCAACTGGACGCCGTAGAGCGCGACACCCTGTCAGTCATGCGCCAGCAGGGCGCCAACGTGATCGAACTGGCCGTGGTGCCGACCTTCGGCACCCAGTGGTTGCTGCCACGCCTGAAGGACTTCCAGCAACGCCACCCGGAGGTCACGGTCAACCTGACCAACCGTACCCGGCCGTTCCTGTTCGCCGACACGCCCTTCGATGCGGCCATCTACTTCGGCGACGCCGACTGGTCCGGCACCCAGGCCCATCGCCTGATGGGAGAAAACCCGGTGCCGGTGTGCAGCCCAAAGCTGCTGGACGGGCAGGGCGGCCTCGACGCCCAGCGCATCGCTGAGCTGCCCCTGCTGCAGCAGACCACCCGCCCGTATGCCTGGCGGCAATGGTTCGATGGCCTGGGCATGAGCGTTGAACGCGACATGGCCGGCCCGCGCTATGAACTGTTCTCGATGCTCGCCCAGGCGGCCATGCACGAAATGGGCATTGCGCTGATCCCACCGTTCCTGATCCAGCGCGAGCTCGAGGAGGGTAGGTTGGTGGTCGCTAACAGGCATGCCCTGTCCAGTGACAAGGCCTACTATCTGATGATTCCAGAGCGCAAGGTGGAGTCGGCTTCGCTACGGGCTTTTCGCGACTGGCTAATAGCGCAGGCACGGCAGTACACTGCAAAAGCCGATAAGCTGACCCCGTAGTCAATTATTTTAAACACCTACAGATATATGTATTTGTCGCAAATACGTAATCTGTTCCGGCTGACCTGAAAATCCCTATCAACCCTAGTTACCATGCGGGTTTGACGGTTATTTTGCGACATTCACAGCAGCAAGACCGAAATCAGCAGAATTTTTTTCAAATTTTCCCCTAAGCTCCGAATAGCGCGTGTTTGACGGGTTTGTTTCGAATCATTGCGACATACGGTCACAGGGTGACTTGTAGTTTTAAGTTCGTTTCGCTTCAGAACCGGTTGTGGCCCCAATGGTTCATCTGCAAAATGCCTCCCCGCCCCGGATTCAGGCGGGGTCGTGCTCTACGACCACCCAGCGCGCCACCCGAAGTGAGCTGGTTCAAACAAACACAAAAGGTCACCGCAGGAGACAAAGTCGTGCACATTGGTGTTCCTCTCGAGACGCAGACGGGTGAGACAAGGGTCGCCGCGACCCCGGAAACCATCAAGAAACTGGTTAGCCAGGGCCATCAGGTCACCGTGCAACGGGGGGCAGGGCTCAACGCCAGCATTCCGGACAGTGCCTATGAGGCCGTTGGCGCCACACTGGGTGAAGCGACCGATGCCTTCGGCGCGCAACTGGTGCTCAAGGTGGTTGCACCCAATGACCAGGAACTGGCGCTGATCAGCAGCGGCAGCGTGCTGGCCGGCATGCTCAACCCGTTCAACAACGAGCTGATCGGCAAGATGGCCGAACGTGGCATCACCGCCTTCGCCCTGGAAGCCGCGCCTCGTACCTCGCGGGCCCAGAGCCTCGACGTGCTGTCGTCGCAAGCCAACATTGCCGGCTACAAGGCCGTGCTGCTGGCCGCGCATCACTACCCACGCTTCATGCCCATGCTGATGACCGCCGCCGGCACCGTAAAGGCCGCCCGTGTGCTCATCCTCGGCGCTGGCGTCGCCGGCCTGCAGGCCATCGCCACAGCCAAACGCCTGGGTGCGGTGATCGAAGCCTCCGATGTGCGCCCCGCCGTGAAGGAGCAGATCGAGTCGCTTGGCGCCAAGTTCCTCGACGTGCCGTACGAGACCGATGAAGAGCGCGAGTGCGCCGAAGGCGTCGGCGGTTACGCCCGCCCCATGCCAGCCAGCTGGATGCAACGCCAGGCCCAGGCCGTGCACGAGCGAGCCAAACAGGCCGATATCGTCATCACCACAGCGCTGATCCCCGGGCGCAAGGCGCCGACACTGCTCAGCGCCGAAACCGTCGCGCAGATGAAACCCGGCTCGGTGGTGATCGACCTCGCCGCGGCCCAGGGCGGCAACTGCCCGCTGACCGTCGCTGACCAGGTGGTACAGGCAAACGGCGTAACCATCGTCGGCCCGACCAACCTGCCGGCCCAGGTCGGCGCAGACGCCTCGGCGCTGTACGCCCGCAACCTGCTGGACTTCATGAAGCTGCTGTTCGACAAGGACGGCGCGCTGGTGATCAACCTCGAAGACGACATCGTCGCCGCGTGCCTGATGTGCCGCGACGGCCAGGTCGTACGCAAGAACGGCTGAGGAGCTCGACAATGGAAGACCTGCTGATTTCCCACGGCATCTACAACCTGATCATCTTCGTGCTGGCCATCTACGTGGGCTACCACGTGGTATGGAACGTCACCCCGGCACTGCACACCCCACTGATGGCCGTCACCAACGCCATTTCGGCGATCGTCATCGTCGGCGCCATGCTCGCGGCCGCGCTGACCGTCACCCCGGCCGGCAAAGTGATGGGCACCCTCGCCGTGGCGCTGGCCGCGGTCAATGTGTTCGGTGGCTTCCTGGTCACCCGCCGCATGCTGGAAATGTTCAAGAAGAAAACCAAGAACGAGGCGCAGAAGTAAGCATGAGCATGAATCTGGTAACGCTTCTGTACCTGGTCGCCTCGATCTGCTTCATCCAGGCGCTCAAGGGCCTCTCGCACCCTACCACCTCACGCCGGGGCAACCTGTTCGGCATGATCGGCATGGGTATCGCCATCCTCACCACGGTCGGGCTGATCTACAAGCTGGGCGCCGAGCTTGCCACTGCCGGCATCGGTTATGTCATCGTCGGTCTGCTGGTCGGCGGCACCGCCGGCTCGATCATGGCCAAGCGCGTCGAGATGACCAAGATGCCCGAGCTGGTCGCCTTCATGCACAGCATGATCGGCCTGGCCGCGGTGTTCATCGCCATTGCCGCGGTACTCGAGCCGCAATCGCTGGGCATCGTCGCCAGCATCAGCGACCCGATCCCCACCGGTAACCGCCTGGAGCTGTTCCTCGGCGCGGCCATTGGTGCCATCACCTTCTCCGGCTCGGTCATCGCGTTCGGCAAGCTGTCGGGCAAGTACAAGTTCCGCCTGTTCCAAGGCGCACCGGTACAGTTCGCCGGCCAGCACAAGCTGAACCTGATCCTCGGCCTTGCCACCATCGCCCTGGGCCTGCTGTTCACCTTCACCGGCCACTACAGCGCCTTCACCCTGATGCTGGCCCTGGCCTTCATCATGGGCGTACTGATCATCATCCCGATCGGCGGTGCCGACATGCCGGTGGTGGTGTCGATGCTCAACAGCTATTCGGGCTGGGCGGCCGCAGGTATCGGCTTCTCGCTGAACAACTCGATGCTGATCATTGCCGGCTCCCTGGTGGGTTCGAGCGGTGCGATCCTCTCGTACATCATGTGCAAGGCGATGAACCGCTCGTTCTTCAACGTCATCCTCGGCGGCTTCGGTGGCGATACCGACGTCGGTGCGGCGCAAGGCTCCAAGGAGCAGCGCCCGGTGAAGTCCGGTTCGGCCGACGACGCCACCTTCCTGCTGAGCAACGCCGACAGCGTGATCATCGTTCCCGGCTACGGCCTGGCGGTGGCCCGCGCCCAGCACGCGCTGAAAGAGCTGACCGAGAAGCTGGTGCACAACGGCGTGACCGTGAAGTACGCGATCCACCCGGTTGCCGGCCGTATGCCAGGCCACATGAACGTACTGCTGGCCGAAGCGGAGGTGCCGTACGACCAGGTGTTCGAGATGGAAGACATCAACGCCGAATTCGGTCAGGCCGACGTGGTGCTGGTGCTGGGCGCCAACGACGTGGTCAACCCGGCGGCGAAGAACGATCCCAAGTCGCCGATCGCCGGCATGCCGATCCTCGAAGCGTTCAAGGCCAAGACCATCATCGTCAACAAGCGCTCCATGGCCAGTGGCTATGCCGGCCTGGACAACGAACTGTTCTACCTGGACAAGACCATGATGGTGTTTGGTGACGCGAAGAAAGTCATCGAGGATATGGTCAAGGCTGTGGACTGATACCCGCCTCTATATATAGAAGCGTCTAAAGCCCCCGGGTGTTATGCCCGGGGGCTTTTTCATTTGCATGATCCAGATCAACGGCTCTATTGCGAGGCTTCGCCTACGACCATGGTCGCGGGACGGCACCGGGCTAAATCTCTAGACTGCGCTTCCAGTAGCTTCAGTAGCCTGAGATAACAATCCATGTACCGTGATCGCATCCGCTTGTCCTCCCTGCACAGCAAGGTAATGAGTGCGGCTGACGCCGCTGGCCTGATCGAGGACGGCATGACCGTCGGCATGAGCGGCTTCACCCGCGCCGGCGAAGCCAAGGCCGTGCCCCACGCACTGGCCGAGCGCGCCAAGCTGTCGCCGCTGAAAATCAGCCTGATGACCGGCGCCAGCCTGGGCAACGACCTCGACAAGCAACTGACCGAAGCCGGCGTACTCGCCCGGCGCATGCCGTTCCAGGTCGACAGCACCCTGCGCAAGGCCATCAACGACGGCCAGGTGATGTTCATCGACCAGCACCTGTCGGAAACCGTCGAGCAGCTGCGCAACAAGCAACTGACCCTGCCGGACATCGCGGTCATCGAAGCGGTGGCGATCACCGAAGAAGGCCATATCGTGCCGACCACCTCCGTCGGCAACTCGGCCAGCTTCGCGATCTTCGCCAAGCAGGTCATCGTCGAGATCAACCTGTCGCACAACGCCAACCTCGAAGGCCTGCACGACATCTATATCCCGACCTACCGCCCGACCCGCACGCCGATCCCGCTGGTGAAAGTCGATGACCGCATCGGCAGCACCGCAATCCCGATCGACCCGGCCAAGATCGTCGGCATCGTCATCAGCGACCAGCCGGACTCGCCGTCCACCGTGCTGCCGCCTGACCACGAAACTCAAGGCATCGCCGATCACCTGATCGCCTTCCTCAAGGGCGAAGTGGACGCCGGCCGCATGACCAACAAGCTCGGCCCGCTGCAAGCCGGCATCGGCAGCATCGCCAACGCCGTGATGTGCGGCCTGATCGAATCGCCGTTCGAAGACCTGACCATGTACTCCGAAGTGCTGCAGGATTCGACCTTCGACCTGATCGACGCCGGCAAGCTGAGCTTCGCCTCGGGCAGCTCGATCACCCTGTCGAGCCGGCGCAATGCCGACGTGTTCGGCAACCTCGAGCGCTACAAGGACAAGCTGGTGCTGCGCCCGCAGGAGATCTCCAACCACCCTGAAGTGGTGCGTCGCCTAGGCATCATCGGCATCAACACGGCGCTGGAGTTCGACATCTACGGCAACGTCAACTCCACCCACGTCTGCGGCACCCGGATGATGAACGGAATTGGCGGTTCCGGCGACTTCGCCCGCAACGCCCACCTGGCGATCTTCGTTACCAAGTCGATCGCCAAGGGCGGCGCGATTTCCAGCGTCGTGCCCATGGTCAGCCACGTCGACCATACCGAGCACGATGTCGACATCCTCGTCACCGAACAGGGCCTGGCCGACCTGCGCGGCCTGGCGCCACGCGAGCGTGCCCGCGCGATCATCGACAACTGTGTGCACCCGGACTATCGCGCGGCATTGAACGACTACTTCGAACGCGCCTGCCAGCGCGGCGGCCACACCCCGCACATCCTGCGCGAAGCCCTGAGCTGGCACGAGAACCTGGAAGAAAGCGGGCGCATGCTGGCTGGTTGATCCGCTAGCGCTGTACCCATCGCGGGGCAAGCCCGCTCCCACTCTAGGTACTTGTGGGAGCG
>NZ_JBMOWQ010000286.1:0-11534 GCF_049310485.1 Pseudomonas sp. GZD-209 | reverse complement strand
ATGACGCAGCCACCAAACTGATCTGGCTGGGGCTGCGAAACATCACGGCGAATTGGGGCTCGGCGGCGCATGATTGGAAAAGTGCAATGAATCAGTTTGCGATTCTGTACGGAGATCGGTTCATCAGGCCGACCTGGTGAAAATCATGGCCTGCCTAGCGGCAGGCCATTACCGGCCCGAACACAAAAAAACTGACAGTCCCCCTATCAGACATGGCCACATCTGTTTCAGGCCAGTCACTCCTGCAAGTCCGTCGCCATCCCCTCCCCCTACTGCGCCGGTGCCGTTGCCGGCGGCGGCTCATTGGTCACCCGCAAGATCCCCCACAACCCCGACATGTTCCCGTACGCCGCATAGTCGCGGAACAGGTAATCCCCCGGCACCGCATTCCCGCCCCCGGCGCTGGACAGCATGAAGCTGAAGTGCGCCGCCGGCAGTACGCTCTCCTGTGCGCCGATGTACATCGCCATGGGGTTGTAACCGAAGCGCACCGAACCAATACCCGGCAAGCCCATGGGGTAGCCGTCGATATCGCTCTTCTCGGCCTGGTAATTGTGCAGCGGCCACAGGTGCCCGTCGAGCTGGTAGGTGATGCCGCGGCTGCCACCGCTGGGCATCAGCACGTGCTTGCGCAGCGGCTGCCCAGGCTTGGCGTACAGCACCGGGGTCTGCGGGTCGCCGCCAACCAGGGCATTGCTGTAGGCCATGTGCGCGTTGGGCACGTCGGCAAAGCCCAGGCCGTTGGCACGACCGAACGGCGCGTCCGGCGCCAGGCCGAAGCGCAACCACAGCGGCTCGGTCTTGTAGTTCATGGCCATGTTGCCGTTGTCCTTCGGATCGCCCGGCACGCCGTTGCCTTCGGTGGCGATGCCCTCCACCGGGCGGCCATCGGCCCAGCGCATGTTCAGCGAGCGCTGCCACACCGTGACGAAGTCGCGGTAGTCGGGCTGGCCGCTGACCTTGACCGTGGCCTGGGCGCGGCTGGCCGCGTCCTCGGTCCAGGTGGCGGTCTGCGGCAGGATGCTCATGGCACCAACCAGGCCCTTCTGCGGCTGTTTGATGAAGTCCGCCGGGGCCAGGTTGAGGCCGCCGAACTCGATGGCGGTGGTGTTGATGTTGTCCACCGTGCGCCCCAGTTGCAGGGTGGGTTTGCCTTCGCGCTCCAGGTGCCCGGCGTAGTACTGGTACACCCGGCTTGGGTAGGCACCACTGTTGCCGGCCCGGGGCGGTACGGTCTGCACCGGGTTGGCGCCGACGTTGGCGCCGTCGGACTTGGTGATGTCGTAGGCCAGCAGTTGGGCGTGCAGGCCCACGTGGCTGGAGGGGCGCATCAGGTTGTTGTTGAAGGCGGTGGAGCCTTCACCGTCGAAGCGGTCGCGCTTGACCACGTTCTGCATCACGGCGGTGCTCGGCAGGTCGGGCATCACCAGCGGCAGGCGGTTCTCCAGGGTGATGCTGATGCAGTCGCCGGCGTTGGCCCGCAGCACCAGCGGCTCCACCGGCACCCCGGCCTTGAGCTTGCCGGTGCCAGGGTCGAGGTCGGCCTTGCGCACGTACAGCACCGCGGTCGGGTCGTGCAGCGGCGCGCTGTGGCCGCCGATGGTGAAGGGCTCGCCATCCTCAGGGTCGACCCCACTGACCAGCGGGATGCTGGTACGGCGGCTGTTGAACACCAGGGTGCCGCCGTTGGCCTTGAGCGCGCCGCCGACATGCTGGCCGATGCCGGCCGGGTCGTTGATGCTCACGCCGTTGCGGTTCTCGAGGATGTCGTTGGCCAGGGCCGCGACGATCTCGTAGCTGCGCTTGACCGTCGGCCGGGTACCCACGCCATTGGCGTTGGCCGTGGTTTTCGGGCAGATGCCGTCGAAGTTGACGGTGTTGCGCATGGCCACCGGCTGTGGGTTGTTGGGCAGCGCGAACAGGTCGGCACGCTGGGCGGTGTAGTTGCGCATCACGCCCCAGATACCGTTCCAGTAGCCTTCCAGGGCGGCGTCCATGGAGTACAGGTAGTCGCCGTTGGTGGCGGCGGAGCTGGAGATCATCGACACCGGCGCCATGAAGCCCATCTGCTCGGAGATGCCGATCATCTGCGACGACTTCCACCCGGAGTTGGAACTGTTGCCGAAGCCTGAGCCGTTCTGCAGCCACTTCACGCCGTGCAGGGTGACGTTGTGCTCCTCTTCATGGCCGCCGGCATGCAGGCGCAGGCGCACGTTGTCGCCGCTGTAGGTGCGCAGCATCGGCGTGAACGGGTCGCCCGGCTCGCTGCCGGCCTTGTTGATGTGCGGCGGGAACTGCGTGGTGCCGCCGGTGGGGCCGACCGCCTGGGTGATCGCCGAGGGCGCCAGGTTCATCGCCGGGATGGCGCGGTCGGTGCGCGACTGCAGGGCGTAGGCCAGGTCGCCGCCGAGGCCGTCGGCCTGCATGCCGCGCTTGCCGTCCGGGCCAACCTTGTTCGGGTCGAACACGCGCAGGGCCAGGGGCTCGTTGCGGTAGTTGACGACGAACATGCCGGGGTCATCCACCGAGATCGCCTGCGGGCATGGCCGGCTTGGGCAACCGGGGTTCAGCCCGCCACGGGACTCGACCACCGACTCCAGCAGGTTGGAGGCGGCCTGGCGCACCGGTGGGTTGATGGCGTAGCGGAAGCTGTCGGCAGTGGCCGGGTAGCTCTGCCCGTCAGGCACGCCGTTGGGGCCGGCGCCCACGTACACACCGGCTTCATAGGCGTGCTGGAAGTCGCTGTATTCGAGGAAGAACTCGCGGTAGCTGTCGTTCTTGCCGTCGCCGTCGTGGTCGCCGGTCTGGATCACCGCCTGCCACGAGGTCGGCCCGCCGTCCTGGCGGGTCGCCGGGTTGTACAGCTGCTCGCCGGTTTCGGCGTGGTACCAGGTAGACCCGGCAGGCTCCGCCAGCACGGTGGCGTACAGCCCCAGCTGCTGGTGGGTCGATGGGCCGAGGTGGTCGTGGGTGAAGATGGTGCCCAGGCCACGGTCGACGTTATGCACGTTGATCAGGGGGTCGGCGAACCAGCGTTGCATGGCGGTGCGCGCACCCAGCCAGTCGGCCCGGCCGAAGCGGCCGAAGTACGGGTGCTGCTTGGCTTTCGGACAGGCAGCGGTGCCTTCGCGGGCATCGCCCTCGGTGCAGTTGTTGAAACTGCGGATGGCGTGCACGCGCTCGACCACGCTGCCGGGCGAGAGGATGCCGTCCTCGTAGTTCCAGCCGTTGGCCGAGCCGTCGGCGGCGGTCAGGTCCCACTTGGGCAGGTGGATGTGCTGGCCGATCACGTCGGTGGGGGTGCGCACCTGGTAGTCGTCCATTTCATAGAACGACGGGATCAGGTTGGTGTGCACGTACTGGGTGCAGTCGAAGGTGTTCATACGCATCACCAGCGGCTCCGGTGGGCGCTGCTTGGTGATCACCGGCCAAGCGTCCTCCCACAGGGCGAGGATGCGCGCCTGCGGGAAGTGGTAGCCGACCTTGTTGTACACCGCGTCGAACTGGATGTTGGCGGCCTTGTAGATGCGTGGGCGGTCGGCGGTAAAGGCGGACGAGCCGCGGAAGCTCATGCCGGTCAGGGTCTCGCCACTGTTGAACTCGCCCACCCCGGACGACTGGGTCAGGCGCTTGCCACGGTCATCCATGCATGGCTCGTAGAACGGCGCGCCAGCGGTGGGCAAGGCGCCGTTGGTGCGGAACGCCTTGGCCACCGGCGCGCCGCCGGGGACCAGGGCGAAGCTTGGGTGTTCGGCCTTGGCGTGGAACTGCATGGCCGCCTGTTCCACCTCGGTGCCCTCTTCAGGCAGGTAGATCGGCTTGGCCTTGTGCAGCACCTTGGAGAAGTCCAGCCGGGTGGTGGTAGTGACCGCCTCGCCACCGGCGGACACGCCGTCCAGGGCGTGGCGACCGAGGCCACCGTTCCAGCCATCGACCTGGTTGGCGTCGAGGTTGGCCCACAGTGCCTTGCCGCTGTCCTTGAGCTGGCGCGCCAGGGCCGGGTCGAGCATGTCCAGCGGCGGGGTTGGCGGGCGCTGGCCGACGCTGCTTTCCATGCCGCCGATCCAGAACGGATAGCCGGGGTTTTTCAGGCTGCCGTCGGCGTTGCGGTTGCTTTCGCTGCGATCGACCAGGGCCAGGGAGCCCACGGCGCGAGGAGTGGCAGGCTGATTCGAATGATCGTCGTCGCCCTCCTCCTGGTCATCGTCGTCATGCTGGGCTACCTGCGTCTCGCCGAGCTTGGGCACCACGGTGACCTTGCCCGGCATCGGCGCCATGGCCTTGCCCGGCAACGGCACGATGGCCGGGATCGGCGTGCCGGCGATGATCTCACCGTCGGGCAAGGCCCGCGCGCCATTGGCCGGCTTGCCGCTGCGCAGGGCGAACGGTGTGCTGTGGAAGCCGTTCTCGCCCTCGCCGCTGACCTCGAGCCGGGTGCCGGGCTCGAACACATCGTGCACCCGCCACATGGCCCACATGCCCTGGGCGAAGTGCGGGTAGAAGTGGCAGTGGTAGATGGCATCGCCCGCGACCCGGTTGCGGTTGCCCGAACCGCCGTTGGCGATTTCGTAGGTGTAGCCCACGCCCGGGCCGATGCCCTGGGCGTCGATGTAATCGGAGTTGTCGTCGTTGGGGTTGAACAGCCACTGGTGCCCGTGCAGGTGGAAGATGTGCTGCTCGTGGCCATTGTGGGTGTTGCGGAACTTGGTGAAGTCACCGATGTAGCTGTGGTGCACGTTGGCCGGCTCAGCCGGGTACAGGGCCATGGTGGCCTTGACCCCGGTGGCGCTGGCCGGCGGTACTTCGCCCGGGCGGATGCGCTCCAGGCCGACGTTGGCCGGGATGTCCACCAGGGTGCCGATATCGCCGACCGTATGGGCACTGAGGAAGAACTCCTCGTAGGCGCACGACAGGCAGTCGTGCATCGGCCCTACGCCGAGCCGGTTGGCCACCACCTCGGCGCCCATGCCGCCGGAGCCGTAGTTGATCATGAACGAGTCGCGGGTCGGCTCCAGCACATGACCCATCACCGGGTCCGCCCAGTAGCCGGGGAAGGCCTGGGTGCCGGCCACTTCGTCGGCGAACTGCGCGGCGAAGTCGCGGAACGCTTCCAGGCGGTTGGGCAGCGCCGGGTTGCGCTTGCCGACGCTTTCCAGCGGGTAGGTGTTCTTGGGGAAGCTGCCGTCGGGGTTGGGGCCCATGACGATGGCGTCGGTCTCGCTGTTGAGGATCTCGTTGCCGTCGACCATGGCGATGATCGGCTTGCCGGCCTTGCCTTCGGCGATCCAGGGTTCCAGTTGGGGATAGCGTGCTTCGTAGTTGATCACCGGCTGGCCGGTGGCGGTGCGGCCGGTGGTAGCCAGGCGCATTTCTTCTTCGGTGAGGGTGTTGCGGTAGGTGCGCCCACCTTTGGGCACTACCGCCACTTGGCCAAACAGACCGTTGGCGACGTTGCCGGCACCGCCCTGGCCGCCGAAGGTGGCGCCCTGGCTGGTGACGGCGAAGGCGCCTTCGCGCTCGGCGTACAGGGTGTAGCTGCGGGTGCCCCCGGGGGCGACCAGGAAGTTGCCGTTGCGCCCGGTGTTGGCGGCGATGTCGGCGATGCTGGTGACCGCCTGCATGCCGTTGACCTGGAAGCCGACGTGGCGGTCGCTGACCTGCTCGTCGGCGATGAAGTGCTCGCCGCCTTCAGCGTCCGGCAACTCGACCTCTTCACCCTCCTCGCCTTCGGGCTCCTCGGGTTCGATGCCGTGCTTGTTGGGGTTGGCCTGGTAGGCCAGCAGGTTGGTCAGGTTGACCGTCAGGCAGTCACCGGCGGCCACCCGCAGCACGATCGGCCGCGGGCGTTTGTCCGGGCGCAGGGTGACTTTGCCGGGGACGGCCGCGCCGCCTTTGCTCAGCGGCACCAGGTGCTCGTCCACCACATCCTGGCGCAGGGCGAACAGCATGCCGTTGGCATTCTGCGCGCCGAGCCGGTTGTACATCAGCGGCTGGTCGAGGGCCACCACGTTGGCGGTCAGGGTGCGCTGGCATTGCACGGCCGCTTCGCCGCTTTCCTGCCAGCCCAGCAGGGCCAGCACCAAGGTGGTCAGGGCGGGGCCTTTGCGAGGGGTCGTCATGGGTCACCTCCGTGGGGCGCAAGGACTCTGCGAGGAGGTGAGCAAGGCTCATGCCACTAAAATTCTCTTTTCATTTCAACAAGTTGTAATTAGCGGTGGTTAGCAATCGGGGAAGATCACCCAATTGAGGCCCTTAATCGGGGGCATCAGCGCTGCATGCAGCGCTGGTAGCGCTCGTCCACCCGGCCAGCGAACCAGGCCGTGGTCAGCTTGCGGGTGATCTTCGGGCTTTTCAGCTCGATCCCCGGCAGCACCGCGCGCGGCAACGGCTTGCCTGCCTTGGCTTCGGCCAGCCGGAACACGCCCTGGTACAGCTCGGTTTGTTCAAGATCCAGGCTACCCTCCTGCTCCAGCTGCGCACGGATCTGCGGGTTGCGCAGCCCGAGTTTCGGCCCCAGCTTGCGCGCCGCCTGCTCGGTCTTGCCGGGCAGGGTCGCACCGGGAGCGATCAGGTCGCCGTCCAGTGCCAGGGTGGTCACGCTGGCGCGGCCCAACGCCGCCTGGAACGCCGCGTTGCGGCTGGCGTACCAGCCGGCGTTGAAGTCGGCGAAGCGGTGCAGCGGGCGCTCGTAGTGGGTGGGGTAACCCAGCAGGTGGGCGATGCCGAAGTACATGCCACCGCGCCTGCTGAACACTTCCTGGCGAATCGTGCCTTGATAGGCGTAGGGGTAGCCTTTGGCATGCTGCTCGGCAAAGTCGATGCTGACCTGCATCGGCCCACCGGTGTGCACCGGGTTGAGGCCGTCGAGCAGGGTCCGCCCGAGGGGCAGGCGGCCGATCACTTCGTCATACAGGGCGCTGAGCTGTTTTTCGCTGCGCACGGCGAGCAGCCGCTGCTGGTAGGTCTTGCCGTTGCTGGAGGTTGTTTGCAGCGCACCGTCGACCAGCAGCTTGGGGATATGCAGGCGCGCGGCGCGGCGGTCGATTTCCTCACGGGCGATACGGCCCAGGTTGGGCACCTGCGGGTCGGCGTTGAAGGTCGACTCCTGCTCGGTCACCGCCAGCACGGCGCACAGGTTGCCCTTGCTCGGCGCGATAGCCTGGGCCTGGAACGCCACCTGGATGTCCTCGGCCCAGCCCTGGCGGTCCTTGAGCTGCGCTGGTAGCAGGCGCAGCAGCTGGGCACGGACTTTGGCCGGGTCGGCTTCGGCGGTCTCCTCGGGGCGACCGGCGCAGCCCTGAAGCAGTACCAGAAAAGCTGCGCTCATCAGTAGCAACCGTTTTGTCATCGGTCATGCTCTCCCGTTCTTTGCCTGGCAAGCATAGGCTCATTCCAAATACCAAAAAAGGGAGGTAGAAATACTGAGTTCAGGTGTTGCACTCAGCTTTCGTCCTTACCCTCACGACCCGCACCATCAAAAGAAAAATCAACACCCCACCCAATTGAACACCCCAATAATAAAGCCCGTCATAATGTGCGATACCGTAAATAGGAAATAGTCCCACCCTGCATCCCAAATGGGTCCCTGGACACATACCGCGCCATTTTCGGCTTGTAATAACGAAACCGGTTGTAATGCAGCCCTGTATCTTGATACTGCCCTTGGAATTGTATCGAATTCGTCGTATTTTCCATGACACAAGCCTTGCGCCAAGGCTGGCAACCATGACTTCACAGGCATGACTGGCCCGAAACAGATGTAGATACTCTGTTTGCGGTCAAGCTTTTCTGAGGTGCTCGGCACTGAAAAGCTTGGCCGTATCAAATGGTTCATCCCCGTGGATGCATGCGCAAATACCTGCCAGGTACTCGTGCATGACAGCGGCGATAACTTGCATCTTTCTCTTGCCCCTACTGACTAGCGACTCGTAAAAAGCCTTTCCATAAGGGGCGCAGCGCACTGCGGTCAATGCAGGCACGTACATGGCCGCCCGTAGATAAGCAATCTCACTTCTGCCGAGGCGACTTATTACCACCCTAACTCTTGGTCGCCCGCTTTTATATATGCATTCCCCCAACGCATAGCAACAGCCCTCATCGCCTCCAGCGCTTCCTCGTCACCGTACTCTTTCCAAAGAAAAACCAACACTTCAACAATTGCTTTCTTTTTTTCAACACCATAAAGGCTCATGCGATATAAATCATCTCTCATTATCGATCTCTTCAATCCATAAGCAAAGTCTTCCGTAACAACACCTCCATCATAATAGTGCTCAACTGCCATCAGAAGGTAGGCTGGCAGATAGTATTCAACACCAGCTGGAGCCATGAATGTCAGGCAAGCAGACGAATCACCTACATAATCATCAAAAAGCCCTTGCAAAGTAATATCCCACCATCTCTTGCCAGTAAAGTAATCCTTAATTTGTAAAGGCTCCAAATGCAATGAAGATATAATTTCACTCGCACCAGGTGGGTTCTCTTTCTTGAAGGCTGCCTCAACCACTTTTCGGATACTTCCCTGCCTAGCATTTAACGCATCTTGGATTCGCATAGCGCTACGCCCTCCCATGCCCTGATAGCTTGCTCTCTATGTGTCGCATCACCACCGGCGAAACAACGATTATTGACAGCCTCGCGGGCCATCGCGCACTGCAAATTGACCTCTCGCAACTCGGACGCCAGAACAGGATCAGTAACCGACCTGCAACTCCGCTTGCCTCCTTTACACGAAGCGTTTACCTCATCTTGCAGTTTTCTATGCTCTCCAGGCTGACAGTTTCCTGGTGGTGACATATCAATACTCAACGGGCTGATTTTGCGCCCAATCAGGTCACGGTCTGCATCCTCTGACTTGGCGGTGTCTCCAGAAGAGCTAAGAACTGCCCCGACCGCAACAGCACCTGCAAGCGTTCCTATCAATGCTCCTGCACCACACCCAAGTGGTCCGGCCCAAGAACCTGCTGCACAGCCGACAACCGGATTCAATCCCAAGGGGTCGACATAACGCAACGGGTTCCCGGAAGCGTAACCATAAGTGTTAAGTCCGCCCCTCAAACCCGAAGGATCCCTCGACACATATCGACCGGTCTTCGGGTCCTGGTATCTAAACCGGTTGTAGCTCAGTCCGTTCTCTACATCGCAGTACTGCCCCTGAAAGCGAATCGGGTTGCCCAGGCGGTGCTGTTTTGCCCATTCCGAACGCTCTTCGCGCACTTCTCCCCAGGCCTTGTATTCCCCCGTCCAGATGACATTCCCTTGCTCGTCGCTCAGTTCCATCGGCGTGCCAAGGTGGTCGCAGTGGTACCAGGCCATGGCATCGAACGGCACGGGTTTCACGTCTGTGTGCCACAGCGGATCCTGGTCGAAGTCGTACTCGCGCTGGCTCCAGTCTGGTTGCTTGTGCAGGCGGATCGGGTAGTTGCGCAGGGCCTGGGCGACCGGCACGAAGCTGTCGGGTTCGTACAGGTAATGCACCGTGCGCCAGCTGTCGCCTTCATCGAGAGGCGGTGAGCTTTCCCAGGCCAGGGTGTCGCCGTCCCAGCCGAACAGAGTGAAACCGCAGTTCAGCTCGCGCTGGCGCTTGGCCCGTTGCAGTTGGTTCCAGCCGGTGCCGGCCTCGGGGCGATCCCAGAAGTGCGCGACTGAATGCTTGTGCAGGCGCCGGCCCAGGGCGTCGTAGCTGTAATCGACCTTGAGCTTGTCGTCGTTGTAACCGGCCAGCCGATCGAACAGGTCCCAGGTGAAGTGGGCATGGGACCCGTTGTGCAGGCGGTGGATCAGGTTGCCGCGCTCGTCGTATTTGTAGTGGGTCCCGGCGTACTCGCGCAGCAGGTTGTCCATCAGCTTGTTACGGCGTGGATCGGCCTCCAGTGGGCGATTCAGCTCCTGGGTCTTCTGATCCAGCAGGTTACCGGCCGGGTCGAAGGCAAAGGTTTCCACGCTCAGGCGACTGGTGGCCTTGAGTAGGCGGCCCACCGGGTCGTACTGGTACTCCAGTTGGCCACGACGGCTGTCGTGGATGTTGGTCAGCTGGCCGGCGACGTCGTAGCGGTACTGACGCTTGAGCAACGTGGACTGGCCGTCATGGCTGCCCAGCAGTTGCTCTTGCAAACGCCCGGCCGGGTCCCAGGCCTGGGTCTGCATCAACTTATTGCCCTGATGCCGCACGATTTCGCGGTGCAGGTCATCGCGCTCGTAGGCCAGCATCTCGTGCTGGTCGAGGGTCATGCCGAGCAGGTGGCCGCTGCCGTAGGTCAGCCAGCTGACCTTGTGGCCGTCCGGGCGAATCGTCGCGGTGCGCTGGTTGAGTGCGTCGTACTGATGCTGCCACACCGCAACCATCGGCGTGCCGGTGGCCAGGTAGTACTGATGCTCGCGGGTCAGGTTGCCGGCTGCATCAAAGAACCATTGCAGTTTGCTGGCAGCGTTCACTGCCTGGATCAGCTGGCCGTTGCCGTCGTAGGCGAAGGTTTCGCTCTGGCTCTGGTTGCCCAGGCGGGCCGTACGCTCACTCAATCGGCCCATGAGGTCGAAGGTCAGTTCGATACGGCGCTGGCCAACCTGGGTCGAGGCGAGGCGACCGCTGTGCGAGTCGTACTGGTAACGGGTGACCAGGCCATCAAAGCCGGTCTCTTGCAGCAGCCGGCCCACCGGGTCGTAGAGGAAAGTGGCCTTGCTCGCGTTCTCGTTTTCCAGGCCGATCAAGCGGCCAAGCTTGTCCCAGCGATAACGCAGGGTATGTTCGTTGGCGTCGACGCGTTCGCTCAGCAGGCCTGCGGCGCTGTACGCCCAGGTGGTGCAGCGCTCGAGGGCATCGACATGGGCCAACAGACGGCCTTCGGCATCGTAGTTGAAGCGCTCTTCGGTCTTGTCGGGATGGGTGACCTTGGCCAGTTGCCCGGCCTGGTATTCGTAGGCGGTCGTGTAGCCCGCCGCATCGGTGAAGTCGGTCAGCTGGCCAAGGGTGTTGTAGGCCCAGGCACTGCTCTTGCCCGAGCAGTCGGTGTACTCAAGCAACTGCCCAGCATCGTTGTAGGCGAGTGTCTTTTCGTTGCCCAGCGCATCCGACCAGGTTGCCGGCAGCGTCGTAGTCGCGCAGCCACAGGCCGCCTTCGGCATCGCTGATCTTGATCAACTGGTCCTTGTTGTCATAGGCGTAGTGCACCACGGTATGGTCGGCGCGGATGTGCTGCAGGCGGTTGCTGCGTTCATCGTAGGTGTAGCGATCCTGGCTGCCGTCGGCGTGCAGGTGGCGGATCACGTTCTTGCGGGCGTCGCGGAACAGCCACTCCGAGCGCTCGTCGGCGTGCTGGATGCGGTAGGTGTAGCCCTCGGCGTCGTAGTAGTGGCGAGTCTGGCCGCCGTAGGCGTCGGTCACAGTGGTCAGGCGGATGTGCTCATCCCACGCCAGGCGGGTTTCGAAGCTGCCGTCGTCGGCCCATTCGCGGATCGCCCGGGCGTGCGGGCCGCTGCCGTCCCATTCCAGGTTGAGGCCTCGGTCGGTGCGGTCGGTGTAGCGGGTGATCAGGTGG
>NZ_JBMOWQ010000285.1:0-13099 GCF_049310485.1 Pseudomonas sp. GZD-209 | reverse complement strand
GCAATCTCAAATGACTATGTGATTTCTCGCATGGCCACTTGTGATGCTGATAATCTTTTTGACTATCAGTCCGTACTCACAAGCACCCACACGAATTGCTTGATTCAATTTGTTAAAGAGCGTTTGGCTAAGAGCTTTTCGTCTCAACCGAGGCGCGCATTCTACGCCTTCCTCATTGGCTGTCAAGCGTTTATTTTGAAGTTCTTTCCGAAAAACTCGTTTAGCTTCAACCGCTTAACTCGCTGCGATCTCTCGTAGCGGGAGGCGAATCATACAGCGTTACAACCTGCTGTCAACCACCTTTTTTCACCGCTGCCGATCCTGAGACCGAAACGCTTCCGGAGCTTTCGATTCGCTTAACTCATTGAATCTCAAGGAGTTTTGCGTTCCGTTGTCGCTGGAAGTGGGGCGCATTATAAGGGGATCTGAAACCCCGTCAACCTTTAATTTCAAGAAAGCTTCATTTGCCTGAAAACAAAGCGGGGGAGGCCTATCGGCCTCCCCCGCTTCTATATATAGCTGTGCTGCCAGGAGATCACTCTGCTTTAAGAGTTACCCGAGCAAAGGCCTTCTTGCCCGCCTGGCACACATGGGTAGCGCCCAGGGCAAACATGAAATCACGCTCAACCACTGCGCCATCAACCTTCACGGCGCCAGCACTGAGCAGATCCCGCGCCTGTGCCGAGTTTTTCACAAGCCCAGCCCGGTTCAACACGGCAGCAATCGGCAAGTCTTCAGCCGCAGCAACTTCGATCTCGGGCAGATCTTCAGGCAGCTCGCCCTCCTTCATCCGATTGCCCGCCGCACGGTGAGCATTGGCAGCAGCCTCTTCACCATGGAAGCGCGCTACGATTTCTTCCGCCAGCTTGATCTTGATGTCGCGCGGATTTGCGCCCTGCGCCACATCCGCACGGAACTGGTCAATCTCTTCCATGGAACGGAAGCTGAGCAGCTCGAAGTAACGCCACATCAAGGTGTCCGGGATCGACACGAGCTTGCTGAACATCACGCCCGGCGCTTCCTGGATACCGACATAGTTGCCCAACGACTTGGACATCTTCTTAACGCCATCAAGCCCTTCGAGCAGCGGCATGGTGACGATGTTCTGCGCCTCCTGGCCATAAGAGCGCTGCAGCTCACGCCCCATCAGCAGGTTGAATTTCTGGTCCGTGCCGCCCAGCTCGACGTCCGCCTTCAGCGCCACCGAGTCATAGCCCTGTACCAGCGGATAGAGGAACTCATGGATCGCGATCGGCTGGTTGCTGCTGTAGCGCTTGTCGAAGTCGTCACGCTCGAGCATGCGCGCGACCGTGTACTGCGAGGCCAGGCGGATGAAATCAGCCGGCGTGAGCTTATCCATCCAGGTGGAGTTGAACGCGACCTCGGTCTTGGCCGGGTCAAGAATCTTGAACACCTGCTGCTTATAGGTCTCGGCGTTATCCAGCACCTGTTCGCGCGTCAGCGGCGGGCGAGTGGCACTCTTGCCGCTCGGGTCACCGATCATGCCGGTGAAGTCACCAATCAGGAAGATCACCTGGTGACCCAGATCCTGGAACTGGCGCAGCTTGTTGATCAGCACCGTGTGGCCCAGGTGCAGGTCCGGCGCGGTAGGGTCGAAGCCCGCTTTGATACGCAGCGGCTGGCCGCGCTTGAGCTTCTCCACCAGTTCCGACTCGACCAATACCTCTTCCGCACCGCGCTTGATTAGCGCCAGCTGCTCTTCAACAGACTTCATAGACAGACCCGCAAGGCTCAGATTCAAGGGGAGCCAACCATACAAGATCGGCCATCAAATACAAGTTTCGCAACGGAATGTGACCCGAACGGCGCAGCGCAACGTCTACGCGCCCTTGCGCGAGAATGGATTTGGTTATATTTTATACAGTTATTTCATCTTCATCATGTCATTCATCTTTTCCACTTCACCCTTTTCAAAGTCACCTCACTTATGACCAACGAAACGCCTAAAGCGCCCCCGCTTTATCCGAAAAGCCATCTGTTGGCCGCCAGCGGCATCGCTGCTCTCCTCAGCCTGGCCTTGCTGGTATTCCCTTCCAGCGAAGTAGAAGCCAAGAAAACCACGCTCAGCCTGGAGCTGGAGAGCCCGGCAGAGCAGTTGAAGGAAGAGTCCCGCGCCGCGCCACTGGTGCAATCCGAACAACGCACCGACTCGCCCTTCGCCCAGATCGAAGGCGATGAAGCGGACACCGCCCAGGCCAAGCCCGAGAGCAAGCCCGAGCCCGCCCCCGTCGCCAAACAGGAAGACAAGGCCCCCGGCCACCGCGAGGTAGTCGTGGCCCGCGGCGATACGCTCTCCACACTGTTCAACAAGGTTGGCCTGCCGGCCAACGCCGTCCACGACCTGCTGGCGAGCAACAAGCAGGCCAAGCAGTTCAGCCAGCTCAAGCATGGCCAGGTGCTGCAGTTCGAACTGGACAAGAACGGCCAACTGACCAGCCTGCACAGCAAGGTCAGCAACCTCGAAACCATCCGCCTGACCCGTACCGACAAGGGCTTCAGCTTCGATCGCGAAGTCAGCAAGCCGGTCATGCGCACCGCCTACGCCCACGGCGTGATCAAGAGTTCGCTTTCGGCCTCGGCCCAGCGCGCGGGCCTGTCCCACAGCATGACCATGGACATGGCACGCATCCTCGGTTACGACATCGACTTCGCCCAGGACATCCGCCCGGGCGACGAATTCGACGTGGTCTACGAGCAGAAGATGATGGACGGCAAGGTGGTCGGCACCGGCAACATCCTGTCGGCCCGCTTCACCAACCGCGGCAAGACCTACACCGCCGTGCGTTACACCAACAAGCAAGGCAACACCAACTACTACACAGCCGATGGCAACAGCCTGCGCAAGGCGTTCATCCGTACGCCGGTGGACTTCGCCCGCATCAGTTCGCGCTTTTCCGCCGGCCGCAAACACCCGATCCTGAACAAGATCCGCGCCCACAAGGGTGTCGATTACGCCGCCCCGCGCGGCACACCGATCAAGGCTGCCGGCGATGGGCGCATCGAGCTGGCCGGGCGCCGCGGCGGCTATGGCAACACCGTGATCATTGCCCACGGCAACGCGTACAAGACGCTGTACGGCCACATGCAGGGCTTTGCCAAGGGCATCAAGACCGGCAGCAGCGTCAAACAAGGCCAGGTCATCGGCTACATCGGCACTACCGGCCTGTCGACCGGCCCACACCTGCACTACGAGTTCCAGGTCAACGGCGTGCACGTCGACCCGCTGAGCCAGAAGGTGCCGATGGCCGACCCGATCGCCAAGGCTGAGCGCGCGCGCTTCAACCAGCAGAGCCAACCCTTGATCGCCCGTATGGATCAGGAAAAGGCCACCCTGCTCGCCGCCAACAAGCGCTGACCACATGGCGCTCTATCTTGGCGTGATGTCCGGGACCAGCCTTGATGGCCTGGACATCGCCCTGATCGAACAACGCGAGCAGCTTCGGCTGCTCGCCACCCACTACATCCCCATGCCCACCGACCTGCGCCAGCAGCTGCTTGGCCTCTGCGCCAGCGGCCCCGACGAGATCGCCCGCGCGGCACTGGCGGAGAACCACTGGGCCACCCTCGCCGCCGAAGGGATCAACTCCCTGCTGCGCGAGCAAGGCCTGCAGCCCGATGCCATCGACGCCATCGGCAGCCATGGGCAGACCATTCGCCACGAACCCGCCCGCGGCTTTACGGTACAGATCGGCAACCCGGCGCTGCTGGCCGAGCTGACCGGCATCTGTGTGGTCGGTGACTTCAGGCGCCGCGACGTGGCCGCGGGCGGCCAGGGCGCGCCGCTGGTGCCGGCCTTCCATGAAGCGCTGTTCGGCCACCTTGGCCAGCGACTGGCGATTCTCAATGTGGGCGGTTTCAGCAACCTCAGCCTGATCGAGAAGGACAAGCCAGTGCATGGCTTCGACTGCGGGCCGGGCAATGTGCTGCTGGACGCCTGGATCGAGCGCAAGCGCGGCCAGGTATTTGATGCCGATGGCGCCTGGGCGGCCAGCGGGGCGGTGCAGCCGGCCTTGCTCCATGCACTGCTGAGCGACCCGTTCTTCGCTGGCAGCGGCCCGAAAAGCACCGGCCGCGAGGTCTTCAACCTGCCTTGGCTCGACGGCCATCTCGCCCAACTGCCCAGCTACCGCGACGAAGACGTACAGGCCACCCTGCTGGAGCTGACTGCACGCAGCATCATCGACTCGCTAGGCCAGGCTCAACAAGGCACCGAAGCCTTGCTGGTGTGCGGCGGAGGCGCCCGCAACGGCGCGCTGATGGCACGCTTGGCGCAACTGCTGCCAGGTGCCCAGGTGTCCAGCACAGCGGCGCACGGCGTCGATCCGGACTGGGTCGAGGCCATGGCCTTTGCCTGGCTGGCCCATTGCTGCCTGCAACGCATCCCCGCCAACCGGCCCAGCGTCACCGCCGCCAGGGGCCTGCGCGTCCTCGGCGCCATCTACCCCGCGTAGCCAGCCGCACAATGCAAAACGCCGCGCAAATGCGCGGCGTTTTCATGTCAGCCCACAGATCAGATCGAGAACGACGAACCACAGCCACAGGTGGTGCTGGCATTCGGGTTCTTGATCACGAAGCGCGAACCTTCCAGGCCTTCCTGGTAGTCCACTTCGGCGCCCGCCAGGTACTGGAAGCTCATCGGGTCGACCACCAGCGCGACACCTTCACGCTCGACGATAGTGTCATCCTCGGCCACGTCTTCATCGAAGGTGAAGCCGTACTGGAAGCCCGAGCAACCACCGCCCGTCACGAAAACGCGCAGCTTCAGACGCTCGTTGCCCTCTTCGTTGACCAGGCTCTTCACCTTGTGTGCAGCCCCTGGGGTGAACTCCAAAGCCGTGGGGGTGAAGGTTTCGACGCTCATGTTGATTCTCCCGGCGCAGTGCCGCCATAAAACTCGATGGCGCGTATTATCCGCTTGTCCGAGAAAATCGGTCAACAATTGTGCTGCTTTAGTCGCCCCCATGAAAAAGGCCCGCACACGGCGGGCCCTTTACAACAGTGCAGGCTTACGGCAACAGGCCGGCGTGGGACAGGCCCATGCGCTCGTCCAGCCCGAACAAGATGTTCAGGTTCTGCACCGCCTGGCCGGACGCGCCCTTGACCAGGTTGTCGATCACCGAGAGCACCACCACCAGGTCGCCACCCTGTGGCCGGTGCACAGCGATACGGCAGACGTTGGCGCCGCGCACACTGCGAGTCTCCGGGTGGCTGCCGGCCGGCATCACGTCGACGAACGGTTCGTTGGCATAGCGTTTTTCGAACAGCGCCTGCAAATCGACCGACGTATCAACGACGTTGGCATAAAGGGTGGCGTGAATGCCGCGGATCATCGGGGTCAGGTGGGGCACAAAGGTCAGGCCGATGTCCTTGCCTGCGGCCAGACGCAGCCCTTGGCTGATTTCAGGCAGATGGCGGTGCCCTTTGACCGCATAGGCCTTCATGCTCTCGCCGGCCTCGCAGAACAGCGAACCTACGGCGGCACCACGGCCTGCACCACTGACGCCGGACTTGCAGTCGGCGATCAGCCGCGAAGGGTCGGCCAGGCCAGCTTCCAGCAACGGCAGGAAGCCCAGCTGGGTAGCGGTCGGGTAGCAACCGGGCACGGCGATCAGGCGCGCCTGGCGGATCTTCTCGCGGTTCACTTCAGGCAAGCCGTAGACCGCGTCCTTGAGCAGTTCAGGCGCGCCGTGCGGCTGCCCGTACCACTTGCCCCACTCCACGGCGTCCTGCAGGCGGAAGTCGGCGGACAGGTCGATGACCTTGGTGCCCGCCGCCAGCAGCTCGCCGGCCAGGGCGTGGGCCACACCGTGCGGGGTGGCGAAGAACACCACATCACAGGCGCCCAGCGCCTTGCTGTCCGGCACGCTGAAACACAGCCCGTCGTAGTGGCCGCGCAGGTTGGGGTACATGTCGGCAACCGCCACGCCCGCTTCGGAGCGCGAAGTGATGACCGCCACTTCGGCCTGTGGATGCTGCGCCAGCAGACGCAGCAGTTCGACACCGGTGTAACCCGTGCCGCCGACGATACCGACCTTGATCATAACGCTTGCCCCTTATCAACGAGCCCACTGGAAAGCGCACGATAATAGGGGCCCGGCAGGCCTGTAACAACTATTCCCATGACCCTTCGGCGCTTGCCCACTACTATTCGCACGACCGTGAAAACCTGAAGGAACCGCACATGCTCTATCTATGGATCAAGGCGCTGCACATCGTCAGCGTGGTTTGCTGGTTCGCCGGCCTGTTCTACCTGCCACGCCTGTTCGTCTACCACGCCCAGAGCCAGGACAGCATCAGCCTCGAGCGCTTCATCACCATGGAGCGCAAGCTGTACCGAGGCATCATGAACCCAGCAATGATCGCCACCTATGTGTTCGGCGGCTGGATGCTCTACCTCAACCCCGGCTGGCTGAGCCAGGGCTGGCTGCACGCCAAGTTGACCCTGGTGGTGCTGCTTACCGCCTACCATCATATCTGCGGCGCCCAGCGCAAACGCTTCGCCGCCGGCACCAATACCCGCAGCCACGTGTACTATCGCTGGTTCAACGAGGCGCCGGTACTGATCCTGCTGGGGATCGTAATTCTGGTGGTGGTCAAACCGTTCTGACGATAACCCGCCCTGCACAGGAGTTTCGCCATGTCCCTGCCCGCCTCGCTGCAACAGCGGCTGCGCCTGCCACTGGTGGCCGCGCCGATGTTCCTGATTTCCAACCCGCAACTGGTGCTGGCCTGTTGCGCCAGCGGTGTGGTGGGCAGCTTCCCCGCGCTCAACCAGCGCGACAGCGCAGGCTTCAAGGCCTGGCTGGAGGAGATCGAGGCAGGCCTGGCTCAGTTGCAGGCGCCAGCCCCCTATGCAGTCAACCTGATCGTCCATCCGAGCAATCCACGCCTGCAGGCCGACCTGGCCCTGTGCGTCGAGCATCGCGTGCCCATCGTCATCACCAGCCTCGGTGCAGTGAAGGAGGTGGTGGATGCAGTGCACGGTTACGGCGGCCTGGTGTTCCATGACGTGACCACCCGGCGCCATGCGCAGAAAGCGGCAGAGGCCGGTGTCGATGGGCTGATCGCCGTGGCAGCCGGCGCTGGTGGCCATGCCGGGACCTGGAGCCCGTTCGCCCTGATCGCCGAGATCCGCCAGTTCTTCGACAAGACCCTGCTGCTGGCGGGCTGCCTCAACCACGGCCACGAACTGCTCGCAGCGCAATTGCTGGGGGCAGACCTGGGCTACATGGGCACACGCTTCATCGCCACCCGTGAGAGCCAGGCGCAGGACGCCTATAAACAGATGATCCTCGGCGCAACAGCCGCCGATATCATCCACACGCCAGCGGTATCCGGTATCCCGGCCAGCTTTTTGCGGCAAAGCCTGGAACAGGCCGGCTACGACCTGGCGGCGCTCACCAGCAGCCATGAGGCCGGCAAGCTCAAGCCGCTGGACGAGGAAGCCAAGGCCTGGAAGACCGTCTGGTCCGCAGGCCAGGGCGTCGGCGAGATCAACGACCTGCCCAGCGCCGCAGCCCTGATCGAACGCCTGCACAGCGAATACCAAGGCGCCCTGGATCGCGCCCAACAGCTACGCAGCAACGCCTTGTAGCAAACCAACCAGGCTGTAAACTAGGCGCCCCTTACGCCCCAGGAGCCTTGCATGACCCGTTACGCCATGATTACCGGCGCTTCCACCGGCCTGGGCCTGGCCCTGGCGGAGGCCCTGGCGCGGCGCGGGCGCAATCTGATCCTGGTGGCACGCCAGCGCGAGACGCTGGAGCCGGTGGCCATCGAACTGACCCAGCGTTTTGGCGTGGAAGTGCTGTTCCGCGCCTGCGACCTCAGCCAGCCTCTGCGCCTGTCAGGGTTCGTGCTTGAACTGGAGGAAGGCGAGCGGCGCATCGACCTGCTGGTCAACTGCGCAGGCCAACGCACCTACGGGCCCTTCCTTGCCCATGAATGGGCCGACGAGCAGGACCTGCTGGAGGTCAATATCCTGGCCCTGAGCCGCCTGTGCCATGCCATCGGCAACCTGATGGCCGTGCAGGGTGGCGGGCAGATCCTCAATGTCGCAGGCCTGGCCGGGGTCGCGCCAGGCCCCTGGATGGCCGCCTACGCCGCCAGCAAGGCCTATGTGCTCAGCTTCAGCGAAGCCTTGCGCGAAGAGCTCGGGCGCACCGGGATCAAAGTCTCGGTGCTATGCCCCGGGCCGGTTCGTTCGTCGCGCCGGCGCATTCCTCGCCTCGACGCCAACAGCCCGAGCCCCGAGGAGATCGCGCTGTACACCGTACGCGCCCTGGACAAGAACCGCGCGCGAATCATCCCAGGCCGCCGTAACCGCTGGCTGGCCTTTGCCCCGCGCCTGTTGCCGCGCTGGTTGACGCGCAAGCTGGCCGGCGTGATCCACCGTCGCTACTGCCCGGTCGGCATGGAATAAGCACTGGGCGAGTGGCAGCGGGCTCAGTACACTCGGCCCGGACACTCACCATGGAGCAAGTGCTGTGGACGATCTATTCCTCAAAATCATCAACCGGGAAATCCCGGCGGATATCATCTACGAAGATGACCAGATTCTGGCCTTCAAGGATATCGCCCCCGCGGCGCCGGTGCATTTCCTGGTCATCCCGAAAAAACACATCCGCACCCTCAACGACCTGACCGAAGAAGACAAAGCCCTGGCCGGGCACATCCTCTTCACCGCCCAGCGCCTGGCCATCGAGCAAGGCTGCGAGGAAGGCTTCCGCGTCGTCATGAACTGCAACCCCAAAGGCGGCCAGACCGTCTACCACATCCATATGCACGTGCTTGGCCAGCGCCAGATGCACTGGCCACCGGGCTGATCCAGGGCAAGCCCCCTCCAGCCGATTGCGGTAAACTGTCGGGCACACTCTAGTGGAGGTGCCCGATGGCTACCGAACGTCACTACTCGCCGCTCGACCGCTTGTTGCTGCAGGCCGATACCGCCATGCGCACCCTGCTCCCCTTCAGCGGCCAACCTTCGCGCCCGTCACCGGCGATCATCCAGCCCGACGCTGAACTCGACGAACAGCAGAGCCGCCACGTCGCCGGCCTGATGCGCATCAACCACACCGGTGAAGTCTGCGCCCAGGCGCTCTACCAGGGCCAGGCCCTGACCGCCAAGCTGCCCCAGGTGCGCAAGGCCATGGAGCATGCGGCAGAAGAAGAAATCGACCACCTGGCCTGGTGCGAGCAGCGTATTCGCCAGCTCAACAGCCACCCCAGCGTGCTCAACCCGTTGTTCTACGGCATGTCCTTCGGCATCGGCGCACTCGCCGGCCTGGTCAGCGACAAGGTCAGCCTGGGTTTCGTCGCCGCCACCGAGCATCAGGTGTGCAAACACCTGGACGAGCACCTTGAACAGATCCCCGAGAGCGATGGCAAATCCCGCGCCATCCTCGAACAGATGCGCGTCGACGAAGAGCACCACGCCGAATCCGCGCTGGAAGCTGGCGGCTATCGCTTCCCGGCGCCCATCCGTTTCGGCATGAGCCTGATGGCCAAGGTCATGACCAAGAGCACCTACCGCATCTGAGGCACAGCGCATGGAACGCTTCGACGCCAAGGACCTGGCACGCGCGGTAGACGCCGGTGTACTGCAACCGGGCCAGGACCGCGCACTGCTGGACTTCCTCAGCCAGCAACCACAAAGCCGCGGCAGCTTCCAGCTGGCCCACATCGCCTTCTACTTCGGCGCCCTGCTGATCATGGGGGCGATGGGCTGGTTGCTCACCGAAGCCTGGATGCGCATCGGCGACAGTGCACTGCTGGCCATCGCCCTGCTCTACATCGTTACCCTCACCCTGTTCGCCCTGTCCCTGCAACGCCGCGGGCAGCCCATCGCCGCCGGCGTGCTGGCGGCCGTCGCGGTGAGTATCGTGCCACTGGCGGTATTCGCCGTGGAACGGCTGGTGGGCTGGTGGCCGCTGGACGATGCCCAGGGTGACTATCACCAGTACTACACCTATGTGCAGGGCGGCTGGCTGGCCATGGAGGCCGCAACCGTGGTGGCCGGCCTGCTGATGCTGCGCCTGGTGCCCTTCCCGTTCATCGTCATGTCGATCGCGCTTGCACTGTGGTTCATGTCCATGGACCTGACCGAGTGGGTGTATGGCGATGTGTTCAGCTGGGAGCAGCGACGAACGGTCTCGGTGTGGTTCGGCCTGGCCGCGCTGGTGGTGTTTGTCGGCGTCGATGGCCGCACCCGCCAGGACTACGCTGGCTGGGGCTACCTGGCCGGCCTGCTGGCGTTCTGGGGCGGGCTGACGTCGATGGACAGCGCCAGCGAACTGGGCAAGGCATTGTATTGCCTGATCAACCTGGGGCTGATGGGGCTGGCCGTGTTGTTGCGCCGGCCGGTGTTCATGGTGTTCGGAGCGATGGGTGTGGCGGCCTATCTCGGCTATCTGTCCTACGAGGTATTTGCCGACTCGCTGCTGTTCCCGCTGGTGCTCACCCTGATCGGCCTTGGCGTCATCGGCCTGGGCCTGCTGTACCAGAAACGACGGGAAGCCTTGAGTGCACAGCTGCGAGCCAGGCTACCCGAGCGCCTGTTGCAGTGGCTGCCGGCGTTGCGCCGTTGAAGTTCCGACTGATCACGGCTCGGTTGCTGCAAAGCCTAGGGCTGATACCGGTTGCCTATGGGTTTGTCTGCCTGATGACAGCGGCCATCAGGCAAACCGCCTTCAGCCTGCAACTGCCCGACCTCGGCGAGCCCGACAGCAACAGCGTGGTCGAGATGCTGCTGCTCACAGTGCCTGGGCTGCTGCTGTTCCTGCTGCTGGCTTACCACTGCCGCAAGCGTCGTACGCTTATCGCCCTGTTCGGCTTGGCCGCCGTGGTCACGGCACTGCTGCAGTGCATGCTGTTTGCCCAATGTTTCGGCAACACCTGGAGCACCAGCGAAATACTCGGGCTACTGCTGTTCAACATCCCGTTGCTGCTGCTCGCGCTCACCCCGGGCGTCGCCTGGCTACTGGCCGCTGAGCGGCTGAACCTGCAAAGCGCCTGACTGCCAGGCGCCATTGCCGATCACCCGAGTTCGACAATCTCGTAACCGTGGGTGATTTCCACCCCGGCACGCTCGAGCATGATCGATGCCGAGCAGTACTTTTCGGCCGACAGCTCCACCGCGCGCTTGACCTGTGCTTCTTTCAGCCCACGCCCTTTGACCACGAAGTTCATATGGATCTTGGTGAACACCTTGGGGTCCTCACTGGCGCGCTCGGCTTCCAGGAAGGCTTCGCAGCTCTCCACCGCCTGGCGCGACTTCTTGAGGATGCTGACCACGTCGAAGCTGCTGCAACCGCCCAGCCCCAACAGCAGCATTTCCATCGGGCGCACGCCAAGGTTGCGGCCGCCGGCTTCGGGCGGGCCGTCCATGACCACCACATGGCCACTCCCCGACTCGCCGAGGAACATTGCTTCACCCGCCCACTGGATGCGTGCCTTCATCTATCCGGACTCCCGATCTCGTAAAAAGGGTGCCAGCTTAGACCTTGTGACGCTGTCGGAAAAGCTCAAGGCGCAGCGCTTTCATGCCGATACATGGGGGCGTGTCTGATAAGCTGGCGCCAAATGACTGGCACATCACGCCAGGCAGCCTCAATAAAAAGCCAATGCCTCACATCGAACAGGATTTCGTGATGGTCTCTTCAGCCCTTGCGCCCAAGATCAAGAACATCGAAAAGCTGCTGGTGCACTGCCAGCGCCGTCGCTACGCCGCCAAAAGCAACATCATCTGCGCGGGCGACCGGGCCGAGACCCTCTCGTTCATCATCAAAGGCTCGGTGACCATCCTGATCGAGGACGACGACGGCCACGAGATGATCATCGCCTACCTCAACAACGGCGACTTCTTTGGTGAGCTGGGCCTGTTCGAGCCCGCCGGCCAGGAGCATCAGCGCAGCGCCTGGGTGCGGGCCAAGACCGAATGCGAAGTGGCCGAGATCAGCTACGACAAATTCCGCGAGCTGGGCCGCCAGGACCCGGAGATTCTCTACGCCCTCGGCGCGCAAATGGCCCAGCGGCTACGCAACACCACCCGCAAGGTCGGCGACCTGGCCTTCTTCGACGTGACCGGCCGGGTTGCCCGCTGCCTGCTCGAACTGTGCAGGCAGCCAGACGCCATGACCCACCCCGACGGCATGCAGATCAAGATCACCCGCCAGGAGATCGGGCGCATCGTCGGCTGTTCACGGGAAATGGTCGGCCGCGTCCTCAAGGATCTCGAGGAGCGCAGCCTGGTGCAGGTGAAAGGCAAGACCATGGTGGTCTACGGTACCCGCTAGTCCTTCGGCAGCCCGGCAATGACCTCGGCATAGGCCAGGGAAAGGCGCTCGAACCAGGGCGCCTGTGGCGCCACTTCATGCAAGGCGATATGGCTGTCGGCCCGGCAACGCTGTTCAAGCTCGCAACATTCATTGAAACGATTGACCGCCGCCACCATCGATTCGCGCTCGTTGTCCAGCAGCAGTGCACCATGCACCAGCACCACCGGGCGCTTGCCGCCCAGGCCCTGGCGCCAGCGCTGGGCAGTGCCCACCAGTTTGCGGCCGTTCAGGTTGACGTTGTAGCGGCCATCGCAGAAGGCACCATCGATTTCCCCCACCGACGCCACCCCACCCCACTCGCGCAGTACATCGCACAGTGGCAGGCACAGCCGCTCGTAGGCATTCTCGATGCGCCCATGATCACCTTCGCTGCGCGGCGCGACGTAGACCAGCGCCACGTTCACGGTTGAATGCGACTGCGGCACAGGCTCACCACCGGTTTCGCGCAGCAATACCGGCCAGCCGGCGATCGCCAACTCGGCGCAGGCGGCTTCGAAGTTATCCAGGCGACTCATCCGGCGTGGCATCACCAGCGCATGGTCGGTGGGGCGCCAGAACAGCACGCCAGCGTCACGCTCGCCACGGCACACGGCGGCCAGCAATTCCTGCTCGGCGTGCAGGCCCTGTTCGACGGTCAGGGCCAGGGGTTGATCGGTCATTGATCCACCTTCGATGAAAGCTCTACCGGCCTCATCGCGGGGCAAGCCCGCTCCCACGCAACTGCTGTGACAACGTGGGAGCGG
>NZ_JBMOWQ010000284.1:0-13261 GCF_049310485.1 Pseudomonas sp. GZD-209 | reverse complement strand
ATGACGCAGCCACCAAACTGATCTGGCTGGGGCTGCGAAACATCACGGCGAATTGGGGCTCGGCGGCGCATGATTGGAAAAGTGCAATGAATCAGTTTGCGATTCTGTACGGAGATCGGTTCATCAGGCCGACCTGGTGAAAATCATGGCCTGCCTAGCGGCAGGCCATTACCGGCCCGAACACAAAAAAACTGACAGTCCCCCATCGCCGCCGAATGCGCATACATCTATCAAAACAAACACTCTGAAACTCGGGCCCGAACCCGAACCCGAACCCGAACCCAAAAACAAAAACAAAAACTCACCCAGCCAAACCCCGCCCCTTATGCGCCAACACCGTATAAATACAAGGCAACACAAACAACGTAAACAACGTCCCAATCGACATCCCCGTAGCAATCACCAGCCCGATATCAAATCGGCTGACCGCCCCAGCCCCGGTCGCCAGAATCAACGGCACCATGCCAAACACCATGGCCGCCGTGGTCATCAGCACCGGCCGCAGGCGAATCGCCGCCGCCTCCTCGATCGCCTCACGCACACCCAGGCCCTTTTCCTCCCGCAACTGATTGGCAAACTCGACGATCAGAATGCCGTGCTTGGTAATCAGCCCGATCAAGGTCACCAGCCCCACCTGGGTGTAAATGTTCATGCTCGACACCCCAAGGAACAGCGGCAACAACGCCCCACAGATCGACAATGGCACCGTCACCAAAATCACCAACGGATCACGGAAACTCTCGAACTGCGCCGCCAGCACCAAAAAGATGATCGCCAGGGCCAGGCCAAAGGTCATCCACAGCGCGCTGCCTTCCTGCACGAACTGCCGCGCCGTACCGGCATAGTCGACCGAGAAGCCTTCAGGCGCTTCCTCGCGGGCGATGGCACGCACGGTGTCCAGCGCCTCACCCATGCTCACCATCGGCACCCCCTGGATGATCGCCGAATTAAGCTGCTGGAACTGGTTGAGCTGGCGCGGCCGGGCGCGGTCGCTGAGGGTGATCAGGGTCGATAGCGGCAACAACTGGCCATGGTCGTTCTTAACGTAGTAATTGTTCAGCCAGCCGGGGTTGGCGCGGTAGGGCCGTTCTACCTGGGCGATCACCTTGTAGCTGCGGCCTTCGAGGGTGAAGCGGTTGATCTCCGCCTCCCCGAGCAGGGTGGCAAGCGTGCCGCCCAGGGCGTCCATCGACACACCCATCTGCGCCGCCTTGGCGCGGTCGATGTCGATCAGCACTTCAGGCTTGTCGAAGGCCAGGTCGATGTCGAGGAACGCGAACTTGCCCGAGGCCTCGGCGCGGGCCTTGATGCGCTGGGCCACATCGAGCAGGGCAGGGTAGTCACCGGCGGTGTTGATCACGAACTGAAACGGCAACCCTTCACCGGTGCCGGGCAGCGAGGGCAGGTTGAAGCCGAAGATCTGCAGGCCGCCGATCTGTGAAAGCTCGGCCTGCACCAGCGGCAGCAACGCCATCTGCGTGCGTTCGCGTTCGCTCCACGGCTTGAGCAAAAAGCCGCCAATGCCGGTTTGCACGCCATTGAAACCGTTGATCTGGAACGACGAGTAATACTCGGGGAAGGTCCTGAACAACGGCGTGAACTTGTCGGTGTAGGCATTGAGGTAGTCGAGGTTGGCGGTCTGCGGCGAGTTGCTCATCATGAAGATCACCCCCTGGTCCTCGTCCGGCGCCAGTTCGTTGCGGGTGAACATCAGCAGCACCGGGATCAGGCACAGGATCAGCACGGCGAACACCAGCACCACCGGGCGGCTGTCGAGGGTGCCGTGCAGCAGGCGCTGGTAACGCAGCTTGAGGCTCTCGAAGATCAGGTCCAGGCGGTGGGCCAGGCCACTGGGATTCTGCTCGTGGCGCAACAGCAGGGCGCACATCATCGGCGACAGGGTCAGGGCGACGATCCCGGAAATGATCACCGCACCCGCCAGCGTGAGGGCGAACTCCTTGAACAAGGCACCGGTCAACCCGGTGAGAAAACCGATCGGCGCGTACACGGCCGCCAGGGTGATGGTCATCGACACCACCGGCAAGGCGATCTCCCGCGCGCCTTCGAGCGCCGCCTCGAACGGCGTCTTGCCTTCTTCGATATGGCGATGGATGTTCTCCACCACCACGATGGCGTCGTCCACCACCAGGCCGATGGCCAGGACCATGGCCAGCAGCGTCAGCAGGTTCAGCGAGTAGCCCATCATCTGCATGAAGAACAACACGCCGATCATCGACAGCGGGATGGTCACCACCGGGATCACCACCGAGCGCAGGGCGCCGAGGAACAAGAACACCACGACAATGACGATCAGCACCGCCTCGCCCAGGGTCTTGATCACTTCATTGATCGAGGCCTGGATGAACAGCGTGGCGTCGTAGGCGATCGACACCTTGAGGCTCGACGGCAGTTCTTCCTCCAGCAGCGGCATGAGCTTGCGCACTTCCTTGATCACGTCCAGCGGGTTGGCCGCCGGGGTGGCCTTGATGCCGATGTACACCGACGGCGTGCCGTCGAACGAACTGACCGTGTCGTAGTTCTCGGCGCCCATCTCGATGCGCGCCACATCGCCCAGCAGTACCCGGCTGTCGCCGGCAGTCTTGACCGGCAGGGCGGCGAAGGCCTCGGCGGTCTTGAGCTCGGTGCTGGCGTTGATGCTGGTCACCACGTACTCGCCCTTCACCTCACCGGCGGCAGCGAGGAAGTTGTAACGGCGCACCGCACTGGTCACGTCCACCGCCGACAGGCCGAAGCCGGCCAGCTTCACCGGGTCGATCCAGATGCGCATGGCGAACACCTGGTTGCCGAGGATCTGCGCTTCGGCCATGCCGGGCAGGGTGGCCAGCTTGGGCTGGATCACCCGCGACAGGTAGTCGGTGATCTGCGGGTTGCTCATCTGGGTGCTGTAGAAGCTGATGTACATCAGCGCCGAGGCGTCGGCGGCTTCCTTGCTCAGCACCGGGTCTTCCGAGTCCTGCGGCAGCTTGTTGCGCACCTCGTTGGCCTTGGCCAGCAGTTGGGTGAACAGGCGGTCGGTGTCGGCGCCGATGCGTGCGTAGACCGAGATCACCGAGAAGTTCTGCCGGCTCACCGAGGTCATGTAGTCGATGCCATCGGCGCTGGCCAGGCTCTGTTGCAGCGGCTGGGTGATGTAGCCCTGGATGGTTTCGGCGTTGGCCCCGGGGTAGGCGGTGGTCACCGTGATCAGGGCGTTTTCCATGGCCGGGTACTGGCGGATCTGCAGCTTGTTCCAGGCTTGCAGGCCCAGCAGCAGGATCAGCAGGCTGACCACGCTGGCCAATACCGGGCGACGGATGAACGGGTCGGTGAATGCCATGGCTGCCTCCCGTTCAGTTCGCGCCGGGCGCGGCAGGTTTCAGGGCCTGGTCGTCGCTGATACGGATGGCTGCGCCGGGGCTCAGCTTGAGCTGGCCGGCGGTCACCACCTGGTCGCCGGCCTGCAGGCCCTTGCTCACCACCACCCAGCCATCGCGTCGTTCGCCGGTCTGCACGGTACGCTGTTCGGCAATCAACTGCGGTTGGCCGTCGGCGCCGGGCACTGGCTGACCCTCCTCGATCTTCTTCGGGCTGATCACATAGACCGAGTTGCCATACAGCGTGAAGGTGATGGCGTTTTCCGGCACCACCACTTGCGGCTGCGGATTGGGCAGCAGTAGTTGAAGGCTGGCGAACATGCCCGGCAGCAGCTTGCCGTCGGGGTTGGCCAGGGTGGCGCGGGCCAGCAGGTTGCGCGTGCTTTCCTCGACCTTCGGGTTGATCGCACTGAGGCTGGCGGGGAAGGTCTGGCCCGGGTAGGCCGCCACCTGCACCAGCACCTGTTGGCCCAGGCTCAGGTGCGGCAGGGCCTGCTCGGGCACGTTGAAGTCGACGTAGAGGCTGGACAGGTCCTGCAGGGTGGCGATCACCGTGCCACTGGCGAGGTAGGCGCCGACATCCACCTGGCGAATGCCGATGGTGCCGCTGAACGGCGCGCTGATGCTTTTTTTCGCCAGCGACGCCTTGAGTTGATCGACCACCGCCTGGTTGCGCCGGTACTGGGTGGTCAGGCGGTCGTATTCACCGCGGGAGATGGCCGAGTCGCCGACCAGCTGGCTGCCGCGGCCGAAGTCGACCTTGGCCAGGTTGAGGTCGGCCTGGGCGGTGCCGAGCAGCGCGGTTTCCTGGTCGTGGTCCAGTTGCAGCAGCAGTTGCCCGGCCTTGACCTGCTGGCCCGACTCGAAGTGCAGCGACTTGACCGTGCCGGCCACCTCCAGGCTCAGCTCCACGCCCTGGTAGGCCTTGAGGCTGCCGACCGCCGGCAGGCGCTGCTGCCACTGGCGCAGTTCGGCCTGGGCCGCGGCAACGCTGACCGGCGGCTTGGGTTGGCTGAACATCTGCACCTGTTTATAGATGGAGAAGGCCTTGATGCCCCCCAGAATCAGCACGATCAGCAAGACAACGGCCAACATGATCAGCATGCGGCGGCGCAACATGGTCCGGTTCCCTGGATGCGAGGTTGTTATGGATTACGCGCGACCACGGGCGATCCTGCCCACGTGCGATGGGGCAAGTATTGTCGGTTTTTCGGAAAAGGGGAGGGCCTTATCGCGGGGCAAGCCCGCTCCCACGCCCTGGCCTGACCCAGGGTTGGAATGGAGATCATCCTCTTGGGTCAGTCCATTCCTTCGTGGGAGCGGGCTAGCCCCGCGATTAGGCTTGTACGAGAAATCAGGCCAGATGCAGGTGATTGTCCCAGAACCCGGACGGCAGGTTCATCGGTTGCCCGATCAGCTCTGCCTTGCGGCAGTCGTAGAAGCGGCAACGCCCCTGCCCGGAGGTCACGACGAAACCATCCTGCACCGCACCCACCCCGGCGCAATCGGGCATCGGCGCATCGAGCTTCACCGCGCCGCTGTCCAGGTCCCAGATGAACAACCGGTTGGCCCGTGGCGCGGTCAGTGCCACCAGGCGCAGGTCGCTGTGGATGGCGACACTGGCGGTGTACTGGGCCATCGACTGCAGCTGCCGCTCGGGCACCGGGAAGGCCTTGAACGGCTCGCCGGGGCGTTTGATCGCCAGCAGCTCGGCAGTCTCCTCCGAGCCGCCCATGAACTGCTGGCAGGCGGCGATGGTGCCGTCATCGCCCACCGCCAGGTGGCGCACGCTGTTCATCTGCTGGGCCAGGGTTTCCTTGCTCAGCAGGGTGCCGTCGCGCTGCATCAGCACCAGGCTCGGCTGCATGGCGTCGAGGTTCATCTCTACCCGGCTTTCGGCCTCGGTGCGGATGCCGCCGTTGGCCACCACCAGCGTCTCGCCGTCGGGCAGCCAGGCCAGTTCGTGGGGGCCGATGCCGTGGGTCGTGAGCTCGCCGGTGTGCACCAGGCGCTCACCGTCGAAGCGGTACACACCCAGCACGCCACGGCCTGGATCGGTGGTGTCGTTCTCGGTGGTGTACAGCCATTCGCCGCCCTTGTGTATCACCGCATGGCCGTAGAAGTGGCGGTGCGGCTGCGAGGTGACGGTTTGCAGCAGGCGCCCGTCGCGCAGGTCTATCAGGTAGCTTTCGGTGCCGGGGCGGCGGGCGACGAACAGGGCGATGGGCAGTTCGGGGTGGTTGATGATCGCGTGGCAACGCTGGGCCACCTGGGTGCTGAACACCTGGGTGCCGTCCAGGCGGAAGCCGACGGCGTAGTGCTTGCCGTCGCCATCGTCGCGCGCCGAGAGCAGCAAGGGCTCGCTGCCTTTGTTGCGCAGCAGGCTCCAGCCGCCCAGGGTCAGGGCGCTGAGCAGTACGCTACCGAGTTTGATCGCCTGGCGTCGCAGCATGATCAGTCACCGTCGTTGGCGTTGAAGCCCAGCTGAATGTTGAGCGCCTTGGCCAGTTCGCCTTCATGCAGGCGATGGAGGACGTTCAGGCTGTCGTAGATCTGGTTCAGCGCCTGCTGCCCGGCTTCGTCGGCCAGCAACTCGCCGAGGGTCTTCTGGTTGTCGGCCAGCAGCTTGAGGGTGGCTGCGTAGGCGTCGTCGATCTTCTGTGCCAGCGCCGCCTGGTCTTTGCCCAGCAGGCCGCGCAGGCCTTGGTTGTCGACCCCGACCCAGACGGTCTGGGCGGCCTTGAGCGAGGCTTCCAGGCTCTTGAGCGAAGAATGGCTGCGCCAGGCTTCGGCCTGCAGCGGTTGCGGGATGCCCTTGCTCTGGCGGCCCATTGGCGCCCCGAGTTTCTTCTTCAGGGTGTCCAGGCCGGTGACCTGGGCGCGCAGCAGGTCGGCGATCGCTTCGTGGGAGTCGGCGTAGCGCTGGTTGGGGAACTTGGTCATCTGCGACAGCATGCCGTCGGTGCTGTTCCAGGTCTTGAGGATGTCCTCGGCCAGGACCTTCTGGTGTTCGCCGATCGCCACCAGCAGTGGGCAGTAACGCGCCTTCTGTTCGGCCGTGGCCATGTCCGGCTTGCTGTCGAACAGGATGTACTCGTAGGCGGACAGGCCGCGCACCACGACGCTGGCCTTGCTCAGTGCCTCGGCATCGACTGGCTTGTCGCCATTGACCAGTTGCTCGACCTGGCGGCCCACCAGGTTCTTCTTGTCTGGCCAGAACTGCACCTGCCAGGCGCGGTTGCCTTCGGCCAGCGGGCCGACCAGCAGCGGTTGCAGTTCGGCCCAGGCTTTCTGCGCGTTGAGGAAGTCGGCGCGGGCGCTGTCCAGCGAGGTCTTGCCTTCGCAGTAGGCCAGGGCGCTGGCGGCCAGCACGCGGTCGGCCTCGACCCAGCGGCTGTAGGTCGGCAGGATCACCTGCTTGGCGATGGCGGCGGAGGTCACGGCTTGCGGGTCCTGCGGCGAGCAGGCGCCGAGGGCGAGTGCGGCGAGGCTGGTGAACAACAGTTTGGGTCGGAACATGCCCGGCTCCTTAGCGCGTTTTAAAGTGAATTCAGGAAGGCCAGCAGCGCGGCGCGCTGCTCGGCATTGAACGTCAGTACCTGGTCGCGCGCCGCCTGGGCTTCGCCGCCGTGCCAGAGCACGGCTTCGAGCAGGTCGCGGGCACGGCCATCGTGGAGGAAGCGGGCGTCGCTGCTGACGGTCTGGCTCAGGCCGATACCCCACAGGGGCGGGGTGCGCCAGTCCTGGCCGTTGGCGGCGAACTCGGTGCGCTCGTCGCTCAGGCCCGGGCCCATGTCGTGCAGCAGCAGGTCGCTGTAAGGGCGTATCACCTGGTTGGCCAGCTCGGGCTCGGCGGCATCGGCGGCGGTGGTGAACTGCGGGGTGTGGCAGCTTTGGCAACCGGCCTGGTAGAACAGGTTCTTGCCGGCCAGTACCTGCGGGGCCGCGACATCGCGGCGGGCCGGCACGCCCAGGTTGCGGGTGTAGAAGGTGACCAGGCGCAGGAGGTTGTCGCTGACCTCTTTTTCGCCATCGGCACCATCGCCATTGGGCGCGGCCAGGCAGTCGACCTGGGCCGGGGTACAGTCGTCCTTGGGCAGCAGCGTGCTGGTCAGGCCCATGTCACCGGCGAAGGCATGCACGTTCTGCTGGTTGACGTTGGGTTGCCCGGCCTTCCAGCCGAAGCGGCCGACCACCGTCTTGCCCTGGGCGTCGTCCCAGACCCGGTTGGCACGGCCACGGATGCCGTCGTGGTTGCGGTCATCCGGGTCTTCGTTGGCCAGGATGTCGGCTTCGGCGATGGCTTCGAGCAGGCCGAGGCCGATCATCGGTGGGGCGATGCGGGCCGAGAAGCGGGTATCGGGATGCATCGGGCCGTAGCCGAGCTGGGTGATCTGCAGGGTGGGGCGGCGCAACTCGACCTGGTGGCCGTCCTTGAAGGTGACGGTCTGGCTGTCGTAGCTCACCCGTACCTTGCCCTCCGGCGCCACGCCGGGCACGGCCATGTCCTGCAGCTGGGTGCCATACACCGGCTCAGGCACCACGCCCAGGCGTTCGATAACCCGGGCGTAGTAGGGCTGATCGGGGATCGACAGGCGTACCAGCATCGACACCGCGTTGCTGTCGCCGGGCTCCGGCGGGTGGCCGCGGCCGTCACGCACGTGGCAGTTCTGGCAGGCGTTGGTGTTGAACAGTGGGCCCAGGCCATCACGGGCGGTGGTGGTGGACGGGGCGATCACCCAGGGGCTGCGAAAGAAGCTGTTGCCCACGGCGAAGTCCAGGCGCCGCTCGGGGCTGAGGTTGGCCGAGGGCAGGGAGAAGGCGTTGCGGTCACTGCGCTGCACCGTTGCCTGGCCGCCGGAGAGGGCCTCACCGGGCTCGGCCTGGGTGAAACGCGGGGCGTCGTCACAGGCGGCAAGGGCGAGGGCCAGCAGCAGGGGGCTTAGGCGGAGCAAGGACATCGACAATCCTGGGCGTGGGCGAAAAACCGGCGTGCAAGCTTATCAGGCCGGCTGTTTTTGAATAAGAGCAATTTGCAATTACACGGATGAAAAGAATGTGAAATTCCATCGTTTTGATTAATTTTTCTGGCCTTATCGCGGGGCAAGCCCGCTCCCACGCCCCCCCGCGATAGGCCCATAAAGCAAAAAGGCGACCCGAAGGCCGCCTCTTAGCATCAACCGTCAACGCGTCGATCAGAACTCGTGATCAGCGGTGTCCGGGTTCAGGTTGTCGATGCCCAGCTTGCCTGCGGCCTGCTCGATCGCGCCGGTCTGCTTGACCAGCGACGCGATGGCGTCACGCACGATCTGGTTGCCGGCAGCGTTGTCGGCGGCGATCAACTGGTCGTAGTGCTCGCCTTTGAGCGCGTGGTCGACGATCACCTGCAGCTTGGCTTCGGTGGCTTCCAGGTCGGCCTTGAGGGTGGCGTCGGCAGCCGGGTCGGCCTTGGCCACCAGCGACGACAGGCTCGGGCCGCTCAGCTTGGTGCCGTCGGCGCGGGTGTACTCGCCCAGGTAGACGTTGCGGATGCCCTTGGCGTCATAGAAGTGCGAGTAGTGGGTGTTGTCGCTGAAGCAGTCCTGCTCGTCTTCCGGCGAGTTGGCTTCCAGCGAGACCTTCATGCGCTCGCCGGCCAGTTCGCCCAGCGACAGGCTGCCCATGCCGAACAGCATCTTGCGCAGGCCGTCGTTGACCGGTTCGGCTTCCAGGGTGGCGCGGTAGTTGTCGGCAACGTTCGGTGCCCAGTTGCCGACCATCTCTTCGAGGTCCTTGACCAGCAGCTGGGTGACCGATTTCAGGTAGGCACGGCGGCGGTCGTTGTGGCCACCGGTGGCGCCTTTGCCTTCCAGGTAGTCCGACGCCGGGCGGTTGCCGGCGCCAGGGCCGGTGCCGTTGAGGTCCTGGCCCCAGAGCAGGAATTCGATGGCGTGGTAGCCAGTGGCGACGTTGGCTTCGGAACCACCCAGCTCGTTCAGGCTGGCCAGCTTCTCGGGGGTGATGTCCTTGACGTCGACCTTGTCTTCGCCAACCTGGATCTCGGTGTTGGCGATGATGTTGGCGCCGGCGGCCGGGTTGCCCAGGGCGTGCTCGTAGCTCTTGTCGACGTAGTCGATCAGGCCTTCGTCCAGGGGCCAGGCGTTCACCTGGCCTTCCCAGTCGTCGATGATGGTGTTGCCGAAGCGGAACGCCTCGCTCTGCAGGTACGGTACGCGGGCGGCGGCCCAGGCTTCTTTCGCGGCCTTCAGGGTCTGGTCGTTGGGGCTGGCGAGGAACGCGTCCACTGCGGTTTGCAGCTGCTTGGCGGTGCTCAGCGAGTCGCTGTACACGGCGTAGACCATCTCGGTGTAATGCTTGACCACGGCCTTGCCGGCAGCTTCGTCGACCGCGCCCGGTGCGGCGGCGGTGGTGCTGGCGGCGGCAGGTGCCTGGGCTTGCGGCGCGGCGGCCTTGTCGTTCTTGCCTTCGCCGCAACCGGCGAGGGCGATGGCGATGGCGAGCAGACTGGCGGAGGCCAGAGGCATACGAATCATTATTGGTTTCCTGCGTCGTGTGGTTGGACCGTGCGGCGTGGCACGCGAAACCGCAACATCATGCGAAAGATTTGCATTTGCTGTAAAGGGGCGGGCGCGCATTTCATGCAAACGCCCGTTTGCGGTGCATCGGTATGTGTGGCGGGGGTTACAGCACCGAGACCTGGTTGCGCTGCGCCTGCTTGAGGAACGCGGTGAGCTCGCGCGACGACAGCGGCTTGCTGTAGTGGTAGCCCTGACCTTCGTGGCAGCCCTGGGCGATGATGTAGCTCTCCTGCTCGGCGGTTTCCACGCCTTCGGCGATGACCTGCATCCCCAGGCTTTTGCCCAGCTGGATGATGGCCCGGACGATGGTGGCATCGTCGTCGTCGTCGAGCAGGTCCTGGACGAAGCTCTTGTCGATCTTGATCTTGTCCAGCGGCAGCGACTTCAGGTAGCTGAGCGAGGAATAGCCGGTGCCGAAGTCGTCGATGGCGATCAGCGCGCCGGAGCGACGCAGGCTGAGCAGGTGCTGGGCGGCGGTGCTGATGTCTTCCATCAGGCCGGTCTCGGTGACCTCCAGCTCCAGGCTGCGCGGCGGCAGGCGGTAGGCCTGCAGCAGGTTGTTGACCACCCGCGGCAGCTCGTTATGGTGCAACTGCACGGTGGACAGGTTGACCGCCATGCGCAGTTCGCTGAAGCCCAGGTCGTGCCACTCGCGCAGCTGACGGCAGGCCTGATCGAGGACCCATTCGCCAATGGTGATGATGTTGCCGTTCTGTTCGGCCAGCGGGATGAACTGGTCCGGCGGCACCATGCCCAGCTCCGGGTGCTGCCAGCGCAGCAGTGCCTCGACGCCGACCACGCGGTGGTCGCGGTAGCTGATCTGCGGTTGGTAGACCAGGTACAACTGGTTGCGCGGCAGGGCTTCGCGCAGGTCTTTTTCCAGTTCGCGGCGCCGGCGCATCTCGCTGTCGACGCTAGCGATGTAGAACTGGTAGCGGTTGCGCGAGCGGGCCTTGGCCAGGGTCATGGTCTGTTCGGCTTTTTGCAGCAGCTTCTCGGTGCTGTCGCCGTCCTCGGGGAACAGGGTGATGCCGATGGTGGCGCGCAGGCGGATCTGCTGGTGATCGAGGTCGAACGGCGCTTCGAGGTCGTCGAGGATGCTCTGGGCCAGCTCGGCGGCTTCGTAGGGTTGTTCGATATTGGCCTGGACCAGGGCGAACTGGTCGCCCCCCAGGCGGGCCAGGGCGCCCAGGCGGCCGCTGTGGGCGCGCAGGCGGTCGGCCAGGGCCAGCAGCAGCTGGTCGCCAACCTGGTAGCTGAACTGCTCGTTGATGCCCTTGAAGTCGTCCAGGCCCACGCACAGCACGGCCACGCGCCGCTGCAGGCGGCCACCGTCGTCGAGGATCTTGTCCAGCTGCTGCTGCAACTGCTGGCGGTTGGGCAGGCCGGTGAGGAAGTCGTACTGGGCCATGCGTTGCAGGCTGTTTTCGGCTTCGTGGCGCAGGTGGGTGTTGCGCTCGATGGACGCCAGCAACTGGTTGGCGGTGTTGACCCAGATGCCCAGTTCGTTCTTCTCGTGGCCCTTGAGCAATGGAATCTGGTGCTGGCTGGGGCGGTCGGGGTTGATCTGGGTGAGGTGCTCGATGATCTTCGACAGTGGCTTGGTCAGCAGCCAGTGATACACCAGGTACAGCACCAGGCCCATGGCCAGGGCGCGCAGTACCCCGGAAATGAAGATGATCACGGCGTTGATCAGGAAGCCTTCGCCGTAGCTGGAGGTGTCGAGGGTGATGCTCAGGTCGCCGTAGTATTCGCTATACGGGCCGCGGCCGACCAGTTGCGTGGTGTAGGTGCGTTCCTGGCCAAGGATCGGGTCGGTCAGCCAGCGCATGGACATGTCCTGCAGCGGCCTGGATTTTTCCGCGAGCATGGTTTCGTTGGGGTGGCCGATGGAGGCCATGCGCACCGATTCGTCCTGGAACAGGCCTTCCATCACCTGCATGCCCATTTCCCGGTCGAGGCTGTACACCGCCTGGGTGGAAGGGTCGCGGAACATGTCGAGAATGCGCTGGGCGTCACTGTTCACGGCCTGGCGGGTCTTGTAGACGTCATAGACGATCTGCGCGCAGCTGAGCACGACACCGACCGCCAACGCCGAGAGCAGCACAACCCTGAGCAACTTCACCGACAAGCTGTTGCGAAATTCCAGCTTCAAAGGGGTTTCCTTAATCCATGCGCATGCCATTATTTTGCCATCAATCCTGGCAACAAGACTATCGACCGATTGCCCGCCCATCGACGGAATTGCCCTTGGCTCTATATCGGTTGAGCGGCCATGCGACTTGAGTGCGCTGCATCAACTTTCCAGAAAATTGATGTTAGCGCGCTCTGCGTGCTGAGCAAGAGCACAAAGGCAGGCAACGCGAGAAAAAAAGGCGAAAAAAAACCCGGCGGCTGCCGGGTTTTTTTATGCCTGGCTGATCAGGCGGTGAAGACCTTGCCTTCGAACTGCTCGGCAACGAACTTCCAGTTGACCAGGTTCCAGAACGCCTCGACGTACTTCGGACGCAGGTTGCGGTAGTCGATGTAGTAGGCGTGCTCCCAGACGTCGCAGGTCAGCAGCGGGGTGTCGCCGCTGGTCAGCGGGCAGCCGGCGCCGATGGTGCTGGCCAGGGCCAGGGAACCGTCAGCCTTCTTCACCAGCCAGCCCCAGCCGGAACCGAAGGTGCCGACCGAAGTCTTGGTGAACTCTTCCTTGAACTTGTCGAAGGAACCGAAAGCGGCGGTGATGGCATCAGCCAGGGCGCCGGTCGGCTGGCCGCCGCCGTTTGGCGACAGGCATTCCCAGTAGAAGGAGTGGTTCCAGATCTGAGCGGCGTTGTTGAAGATGCCACCCGAAGAGGTCTTGACGATCTCTTCCAGGGTCTTGCCTTCGAATTCGGTGCCTGGGACCAGGTTGTTCAGGTTCACGACATAGGTGTTGTGGTGCTTGTCGTGGTGAAACTCCAGGGTTTCCTTGGAGATGTGCGGCTGCAGGGCATCGTGGGCGTACGGCAGCGGCGGCAATTCAAAAGCCATGGTGGATCTCCTGATTCAGGTCTGTTCGCGGTTTGCGCAAGGCCGATCACGGGCGGCCCGGTGAGCGTCGGCGAGTTTGTACTCTTTGCGACGCAAGGGCTGGATCATAGCACCCGGTCTTGCGCATAACCACGCAACAACTATAGGGAATAGAGGTTCCAGAGCGGTTGGCGCGACTGACCGGCGGGCTGTGGGGTCATTGTCGATGTGTACACGTGGGAGCGGGGGGGGGGGGGGGGGGGGGGGGGGGATGGAGGCACGCTCCGCCATCCGTAGATGGCCCCCCACAGA